>CAZTEP010000075.1:0-6721 GCA_964612325.1 uncultured Anaerolineaceae bacterium | reverse complement strand
TACGAGATTTCGCGGAGTGACTGGAGTTTCAGACGTGTGCTCTTCCGATCTGGTACTGATCCCAAACTTCCAGACCGTATAGGTGAAATTGTCAAAGAGCATCATGCTCGCCACGGCCAGAACAAAAGCGGGAAAAATGCAAAGCAAGCAGTTTTGGGCCTTCTGATTTTTAATGTGAACGCCCAGACGAAACAACAGGCTGGATGCGATGACAGCAAGAGGGGAAGCAAAAAGAATGGTGACAAAAAGGACAAACAGCCGTTCACCCCAGCCTGCCAGGCTCATAAAGGATGGGCGCGTGCTGATAAAGAGCCACTCCAAAAAGACGTAAACCGCGACTGAAAGGGACGTCAGCAAAATACTGGATAGCCAAACCGTCACCAGATCAAAATAAACGGTTCCGCGATTTAGTTCTCTATCAGGTTGGGCAAGGCTTTTACGTCTCATTGTTCTTAAATAGCAACAATAAGTTTACACCTCTTTAACAATTCCCCGAAAAATTCGAGGCGATTATTTTCTTTTGAGCAGATACATCGTCCGCGCTGAACCCTGAACCGGCTTTTCGTCCAAAATACTGTAGTATTCCGAAAAAGCCTGACTGAAACCTTCCGGGTTGTAATCGGGGAAGATATCCAGGCGGGAGCTGAGCAAGCGTTCCACCTGCGAATCCTGCTTTGGCACAAATTCGATGATCAGGTACTCGCCAAAATCAGCGAAACTGCGCGCCACCTCGCGCAAGGGGACGTTGTTGGCGATCGCCATGTGATGAATGAGCGCCAACGCCATCACCAGATCGACCGGCCCGCGTTCGCGCATCGAATCACGCTCCTCATTATGCCAACCGATTGCTGGCGAGGGGTTGGTAAGGTCCATGACCAGGGGCAGCATGAATTTTTCTTTGCCTTCTTTTACGATCGCATAGTTTTGCTGAACCGCGCCGGGGTCAATATCAAAAGCAACCGTGGGGATATCAAGGTCGCTGGCACAGCGGCTGAACTCGCCCGTATTGGCGCCCAGGTCCCACACAGTTTTAGGATTGACCTGCCTGATAAAATCGCTGACAAGAGCGCGCTTGGCTTCGAAGGAACTCTGCGTATAGTTATTATCCTGATAATAATCCGCCCACTCAGTGGTGATCGTCTTGACCTTTAGCCCACGAACGGTATTGAGAAGGCTGTCCAACAAAGCCAGTTGAGCCTCTTTGGAAATTTTGCCTTTCACTTCGCTCTGTGAAACTTCGCGATCGGCATACTTTTGTTGCGACCTGGCATGCAGGTGAATGTGGCTCGCCAAACCGAAATTCAATTTTGTGCTGCCTGGCAGCAGTGCTGCCGCCAGATCAAGCGGAATACCATCGATATACTGACGCATCAGGCCAAGCAGGCGAATGTCTTTCTTCGCCATCAGGGCCAGGGGCGCCAGAAAATGCTGACAGAACTGGCGGTAGGCAACCCAGGGTGAACCTTCCTGATACCTTTCGAAAGAAAGCGTGTCAATAAAAACGGGTCGCCCTTCCAGAAACTGGATATTGTAAGCGCTGGCATCCTTGAGCGACATGCCAAATTCGAGCGCGCGGCGGGCAATGGCAAGCGTGAGAATGGCCGCGTCTTTGTACTGATTGAAACACCATTCGTACGGATAGGAGATAAAGCCGAGCTGACGCGGTTTGATGACCTTATAGGCCGCCTCAGGTTTGGGAGCCAGCGCGAGGTCTTGTTCTTCATGCGCCAGCAGAGTCTTCGATTTTGAAAGCTGCTCATAGAGCCCCGAAGACATCAACAGGTCATAATCATCTTTATAAGCCTGGTTGATCTGGCGGTAAAAGACCCCTTCGTGTTTGAACATAAAACCACTGGGGTCCCGAAAAGACGCTCTCACATTTTCCTGCATTTTTACCTCACTTAAATCCTTTATTAAAAAACGGGACGATCAGACGTAGAAACGTCTTCCCGTATTATCCAGTCTTCCTGATAAGGTAGTCCGGATTGCAGTGTAATCAGAAATACTGATTACCCACCACCTGGCAGTCGCACCTCAAGTTTATTCGCGGGTTTCCGCCTCATCAGTCTCATCGATCGCGGTCGGGTCAAGTTCGATCTCGGCTTGCTTGTTGCGGTTGAAGAATCCTTTGATATTCTTCCAGAACACCCGAATCGCAACCCCCAGGCCAAGCACTGCCGCAATGACCATTTGGATGATCATACTGCCAGACCCTGGGTCAAGGTATTCTCGTTGCGCTGATAAGATATTAAATAATTGGTTCATTTAAACTCCATAAAATCGTATCTTTTCACAATTGTAATTCAAATTCACGCTTCTGTCTCTTTAATTTGAGACCTACTTCCTTTCAAAACCTCGAAAATGCACCTTATAATCCATTCCTGTATCTATAACTCCCACAAGTGTTGGACTTTCGTTTACAACCATATACAAACGATAAATCCCATTCTTCATGCCAAACGTTGAAAAGTTCTGACGGAAGCCGGTTCTGTCTAAGGGCACCTGTAAATCTGGCAGCTTTTTTTTGATATCTTCCCTGTTGTATAAGTCCATTTTTACTTCGTATTGATTTGCGTCGTTTGCAAACACCAAAAAGATTTCCTTTTCCAGACTTTCGGTATCATTCTCAATAAATGCCCATCCATTAACATATATTATTGTCAGCATTTCATGGCTTATGGAGAACTCATCTATGTAATAATGCACAACATTGTTGGTTTCTTCAAGGTCCAGATCACTGGGTCTCAATGGATTCTTTATGAATGAACTTAACACCGGTGTAAGAGCCATGAATAATGCCAGCCAAAGAAGCAAAACCAGTAGTGGTTTGATTGTTTTTTTCATCTCATAATTCTTTTCTCAATTGTCAGCTTCATTTACGTCCGTATTAAATAGCAAATTAAGAACTTTGTTTATAGTTTCAACCCCATTAAGACCTTCAATATCCAGCTCGTTCCCACCGATATAAACCGCATTAAGAATATTGGTCTGGTAATACATTTCCAGATCAGGATCTTCAATTTCTTCACCATACCACAAAGACAAATGATGAGGCAGGCGATAGGCGTGATCAGAAAGTAAAATTATTGTTGAATTCGGGTCAGTGTCTATGATCTTTGTTACCGCACGCAGGATTCTGGTGGAAGTATATTTTAATTGACCTAAGTAGACAGAGGGATTTTTCCAATCTGTACGCAAATTGCCATCAATTCTTTTACCGTTCTCATCCACAACCCAAGGTAAATGTGGAACCATAAAATAACCAAATGTAAACTGACTGCCATTGGGAGCCGATTTTGAGTCTTCCATCTTCTCAAAAAGTTGATAGATTTCCACAACCCGATCCCCTCTATAGTTTTGCAAAAAGGGATAAAACACAGAATTATTAATTATCAGACCCTTAAAGGTTTCAAATTTAGACAACCCGGTTGAAGGAACAAAAATCTCATCAACATTCTCAACATCACTGGGAATAAATTCCTGGTCACTGATAACATGAACATTATAGCCATATGACTTGAAAAATTCGAACAAGCTCGCTTTCTTCAATAGTTCGTTCCGATAAGCGGTTGTATAGTTCTCGTTGGTCAATATCTGTGACATGTTTATCAGATTTGGAATCTCAATGTTCGTACTGAACGTACCATTGTGACTATAACGAGAAGTGTTGAAACCCAAAGCCTCCAATGAATCATAAAAGGAACCGTTATCAAATTGGTTGTATCGCTGCAATGCTTCCGGTCCACTAAATTCATCAAACACAAATATATAGACATTTCTTCTAACATCAGTGGTTTTTTGGCTAATTATCTGGATATCTTCTATAACAACTGCCTTTCGTGATTGAACGAGTTTAGGCATTGCTGAAACAACATTAAAAACGATCAGGAGCGTAACGAGAACCAAAATAATTTTATTAATTTTTTTAGTTATTTCATCCGTCCATTTGCGGATGATTAGCACTGCTAAAACTATTACACTGATAAGAATATACAGAACATGCCAGTAATAAAAAAAGGGGGAAATCTTGACAAAAACTCTCTCAACCAGGGCAAAATTCAAAAAAGCCAACATGCTGAAACTGACAACAAGAGCTGCCTTTTGATAAGATCTTAAGCACAGGAAGAATATAAAGTACAGGATCACTGCAGCCAAAAAGAACAGTCCAAAAGTTTCTGCCAATTCGACGAACTGAAGCATTTCAGCATTTTTTAGATAGATATAAAGAATCGGATATAGCGTAACTAAAAAAAACAGGCTAATGCTGGATACTATTTTTGGAATATCTTTATTTTGTATTGTGTTTTTTTTAGAAGATCCTGCCATTCTGGCTTATCCGCATTCGTTCATCCACAACTTCACACCCGTAGGGTCAGTAATGATCATTTGTTTTGAGAGTCGTTTTCAATGCAATCAAATACCACATCGAAGGTTTTGATTGGATCGCTCATCTGACTCAACTTTCCCTCATCACAGCCTGGGAAATAGATCATGTTAATTATTTTGAACTTATCTTCCTGTAAAAAGTTAGGGATTTGCCCCGTATAACCAAAGTTGGTCAACATTCGTGGGCCATGATCAGATTGGACAATCACAATCTTGTCACCTGGGGAAGCCTCGAATATTTCCTCCACAACTTCCTGGCTATAAGAAAGGAAGAAACTGTAGTTGGAGAAGTAGTTGCCCCAGTTTTCATATCCCGCTTCAACCGGCAATAAAGAACCATCAGATTTGAAAGCAAAAGGCTCATGAGGCAGCATCAGGTGGGCATAAACAAATTTAGGTCCGCTCGTATCCTCCAATCCGATGGTGTTTCTAACATAAAAAAGGTAATTCCTATGGAGCTGGATTTTTGGATCGGTATTCATCCACTTCTTTAAAGGAGTAAGCCGCAGGACCATTAATTTGTAGTCATCAAGGAAAATGCTTTTTGTTTTTGAATCTTCCGGAATGGTTTCAATTAATATATCAGCGGGGAACGCGCTATCCGTTGGAAACTTATCCCGGCGCTGGTCATAAGCCACAACCGTATAACCGAGTTGTTTAAACTTTTTTATCACCGTACTGTTTGCGATCTCCTGATCATACATGGAGTAAAGATCCATGCTTGCGGGATACTCAGTAGCGTTTAAGCGTTGGGCTATTTGATGCAATGTAAAGACGGAATTTGCCTCAGAATCCTCGAAAACTGTAAAACCTTTTTGGGTAAAATAGTTAACCGCGCTTTCCGGGTTTACGGCTTCTGTATACCTGGGAGGCACGTCAAAAGCAGCAGCTTCGTCAAAGATCAAAAAAAACACATCCGGCAGATCGCTGGTGTTTGCTGCAATGGTCTGGTCAGAAATTTCATTTTTTTCCTTACTCTCCAACCAGGCGGCATAAGCATTCATACCACCCTTGTAAACAAGCCCACTACCATTTATCAGAAACAATAACGATGCGATAATCGCAAACACTGTGACAATACCCGTTGCTTGCTTGTTCGGAATATAGAAGGTCAATAACGCGATGAAGATTGTGAACACAATGAAAAAGGGAAGAAAATTGTAATCTTCCACAATAAATATATCCAATCTCTTGCTGAAAGATAAAAAGATGCTGTAGACGTTAAAACTTACCGCTATGATTGAGGCAGAAATTACGGCCTTGGAGAGATCATATTTAAGAATTTTCCAGAACACAACAATTGTTAAGGTCGATAGAACAAACAAGATCAGAAACAATTGTGAAAAGCTGGAAAAAGGAACCAGATCGAAGTTTTTGTTATAAAAATATACTCCCGGGTAAGTAATGATGATTCCCGGTAAAAGGAATGATAAAAATTTTGTTAAATGATTTTTTTTTGTTTCCATTGTTCTGCAAGCGCCTTATCTTTAAGGAACCATCCTAAGATGATTAGGTGTCCGAAGGATCTTGGAATTGGTCAATACAAAGATTTCTTCTTTTGTCTCAAGACCAGTGATCAAAATACCAAGCCTGTATGAGCCCATCTTCAAAGACCGACGATTGATAACCGCATAAAAACCTGAATCACTCAGCCCATTGAACCCTTTATAAGCAAAAAAATCCTCCACATCAGGTCTTGAGAATGGTTTCGTGGGGTATTCAAAACCAACAGAGTTCTCATCATACAGAATCAAGGTAATCTCATAAGGTTGGTCAAAAGAGGCTTCATCCACAAAAGCCCATCCCCATAAGGCGTAGGTTTCAAGTTCAACCTTGACCTCAACATCATGACTCCAAAATTTAAGGTCATCAAAGTGAAACTTAATTTCCCCGTTTTGAATTCGCTCTCCAATGGTCTTTTTTTCCCACTTTCCTTCTGTGATCGGCAAGGCATCGTCCACAACAAATGGGATCAAAACAAAGCAGATCAAAATCAGAACTGGTACAAACGCGATCAGGAGAATATTTCTTATCCGGGAGTTCTGTTCTTTTTTAGAATTCTGTTCCATGTTCTTGTTAAAGCCTTATAAAAAGCAAACTCTCCTTTAATCTATATTTAATTATACCCTTGTTTGATGATCGAGACCGCATTGCTCAAATTAATAATCACCATTAAAAATACGGCATTCCACATCAAAATTGACTAATTGAAATTGATTGATTAAAGCAAAATGGACTCCTTGCAGAGTCCATTTTTATTGTTTGTTGTTTGTTCGCTTACTTAAGCATCGACTTAATGAATCAGATCTTCTTGTTATAAAAAACAACTTCGTCT
>CAZTEP010000074.1:0-6734 GCA_964612325.1 uncultured Anaerolineaceae bacterium | reverse complement strand
GGGCGCCATCTGTTACACCATCAGCCCCTTCCACACCGTGGAATACTTCGCAAAAATCGCTGTTGACCTTGAGTCAATGGGCGCGGATTCAATCTGTATCAAGGATATGGCTGGCATCCTCACCCCAAAAATTGCTGCTGATTTGGTTGTTGCTATCAAAGAAAAAACCAAGCTCCCCATCAACATGCACACTCATGCCACCAGTGGTACCGGCGCTATGACCTATCTCGACGCGGTGCAAATCGGCGCGGACATGATCGACACCGCCATTTCACCCCTGTCTGACGGCACCAGCCAACCCCCAACCGAAACCATGCACATTGTGCTTTCGGAGATGAATTTTCACACCGGCCTGGACGGCGACAAACTCGTTAAGATTGCCTCTTACTTCAAAGGTGTCCGCAAGACCTTCCAGAGTGCCAGGATTTTTGATGACAAAGTGTATCAGGTCAACCCACTCATTCTGGAATACCAGGTACCTGGTGGTATGCTCTCGAACCTCATTGCGCAGCTCAAAGAAGTTGGCGCAGAAAATCGCCTGGATGAAGTCCTGGCTGAAGTTGAACGCGTGCGCTCAGAAGTCGGCTACCCGCCTTTGGTCACGCCCATGTCACAGATTGTCGGCGCGCAAGCCGTAGTAAACGTCCTCTCTGGCAATCGCAACACCATCATCCCCAACGAAATGCAAGATTACGTGCGAGGTTATTATGGCCGTCCTGCCGCGCCAATCAATGAGGAATTTGCAAACAAGATTTTGAAGGGGAAAAAACCTATCACAGGTCGCCCGGCTGATTTGCTTGAACCTCGCCTTCCCTCCGCGCGCAAAGAAATTGAGAATTTACGCCCATCTGATGAATCCGTCATCAGTTACGCCATGTTCCCTGAAATAACCAAAGCCTACCTGCAACGCCACGTGGTTAGCTCAGAATACGGCTGGGCAAACGCTGGCGCGTTGGGATAGAGACAAATAATTTATAGCCCAAAAAACACGGTCTAAACGGCCGTGTTCTTATTTCTCACCCCAATGCTTTACTGTTTTTTGGAATCGTGCTCAGGTTCATCAATTTTTAGGCTTTTATACCAAACACATCAACCGGGATATATCTCTTTTCCTAACTTTAGGGTATTATCACTTTACTTTAACAAATGATTTGCTTTTATTAAGCCTTTCTTACCATCACGATGACTTAACTGATTTCTATGGTGAAATTATTAGGATACTATAAGGAGAAAGAATGAAAGATCTACAGTTTAAATTTGGCCAATACACAATCAACGAAAATGAAAGGCCGTTGTTATGCGGAATCCTCAATGTAACGCCCGATTCATTTTCTGATGGAGGCAGATTCTTCCAAAGGGATGCTGCAATTAAGAGGGGACTGGAATTAATAAATCAGGGTGCGGAAATGTTGGATATTGGTGGGGAATCTACCAGGCCCGGTTCTTGTTATGTTGAAGTAAATGCTGAAATAGAAAGGGTCGTACCAGTAATTGAGGCAATCAAAGAAAAAACAGCCATTCCCATTTCTATAGATACCTGGAAAGCTGAAGTTGCCAGAGAGGCTATTAAAGCCGGCGCTGATATCGTCAACGATATTACAGGTTTTTTGGGTGATCCGCATATGGCGGGCGTAGTCGGAAACACAGATGCGGGCGCTGTTTTAATGTTTAATCCAGTTATCGCCAGGCCTGATCATGAAAGTGCCCGAGTTTTTCCAAAGTTTGGCGCAGAAGGCGTCTATACCCCTGAAGAAGAAAAAGAAAACTTAACGATGCCCATTTTGGATTTGATGTTTGATTATTTTAGAAGAGCCTTGGTCAAAGCCAAAGAGGCAAATATTGAAGATAACAGAATTATGCTTGACCCTGGCATTGGGTTTGGTCTTACTCAAACAGAGAATTTGACGTTGATTAATGAAATAGAACGCATCAAGGACTTTGGCTATTTGGCATATCTTGGCGTTTCCAGAAAGAGATTTTTGCAAAACATCCTTGCTGAAAACAGCTTTGCCTCCGACGCGAACAGCCAGGAAGGCTTCACAAACAGAGATTTAGCCTCAGCATATTTTTCGGCAATTGCCTCCTCTAAAGGCGTATCCCTATTAAGAGTTCACGACATATTACCTCATAAAATGGCTGTTGCGATGGGAACAAGTTTGTTTAATGCAAAACTGTCCCTTCAAAAAAAGGGAAACAACGCTAAGAGATAAAAAACGACAGCTTTGATTGATTGCTTAAGCATTCCTACAAGGCTAAAGATCCCAATAGAACGTTTATGAAAAATGCAAACTGTATATACAATCAAAAAAACACAAACGCGGTCAAAAGACCGCGTTTGAACTAATATACTAAATTAGAATGCTTCCTTATTCTTTCAACAATTCCGTCAAAATTTCACGCGTTAATTTCGGGTCGGCTTTGCCACGGGTTGCGCGCATGACCTGCCCCACAAACCAGCCCATCAGCGTTTCTTTGCCACCGCGGTAGGCAGCCACCTCATTTGGCGCGTTAGACAAAACGGTTTCAATCTGCGTTCGCAGACTGTCCGCGTCAGCAATCAGGCCCAGACCTTCTTCTTCAACAATCGTGGCGGGCGACTTGCCGGTTTGTTCCACTTTGACCAGCAAGGACTTACCCGTCGCGGCGTTAATCTTGCCGTCATCAATCAGTTTCACGATTTCAACCAGTGCAGCCGGCTTCAGGACCAAATCCCGCGCGCTCTTGCCGGTGTCGTTCATCAGGCGAATCATATCGTTCATCATCCAGTTACTGATTGTTTTGGGCTCTTTGGTATACAAGGCAACAGCTTCTTCAAAGTAGTCCGAAAGACCACGCTCTGAGGTTAAGACCTCGGCATCATAAGCGCTTAATTGATACTCTTCAACAAAACGTCTGCGTCGGGCATAGGGTAATTCGGGCAAACTGGCTTTAATCGCCTCAATTTCCTCATTGCTCAGGATGACCGGCTGCAGGTCAGGCTCGCGGAAATAACGATAATCCGCCTCGCCCTCTTTAGAGCGCATCATGCTCAGTTTGCCGGTGTCCGCATCCCAGTCGAGTGTGTATTGCTCCACCTTGCCACCGTTCTCAACCAATTCCATTTGGCGCTTGGCCTCTAAATTAATCGCCTGGCGGACCGAGTCAATCGAGTTGACATTTTTAATCTCAGTTTTGGTGTTGAAAACAGTCGAACCCTTCTCACGAATAGAAACATTGGCATCACAGCGCAAGTGACCGCGTTCCATATCCGCCTCACTCACGCCTATCCAGCGCAAAAGTTCGCGCAGTTGGCTGAGATACTGGGCAGCTTCCTCGCCGGAACGTAAATCTGGCTCGGTCACCATCTCCACCAGGGGCACACCACCGCGGTTAAGGTCTACCATGCGTTGACCGTGCTCTAATTTGGTCTTGCCCGCGTCTTCTTCAAGATGCATTTTATTGATGCGCACGCGTTTTATCTCGCCATCGGGCATATATAAATCGAGATACCCACCCTTGCCGATCGGCTCAAAAAGTTGAGTGATTTGAAAACCTTTGGGTAAATCAGGGTAAAAGTAATGTTTGCGGTCGAAGATTGAACAAGGATTAATCTCAGCATGCATCGCGGCAGCCAAAAGCGCGCCTTTTTGCACCGCTTCAGCATTCAAGCGTGGCAAAACACCAGGTTGGCCGGTGCAAATCGGGCAAACATTGGTGTTGGGCTCGGCTTCCCAGCTGTCGGCTTTGCATGCGCAGAAAATCTTGGTTTCGGTGTTGAGTTGGATGTGGGTTTCAAGCCCAACAATGATTTCATATTCTTTCATTAGTTCACCTCCTGCAAAGCCATCGGACGCACCTTGCGCCATGTCGCGTCCAGCGTGGATTGCTCGTAAGCATGCGCGGCACGCAAAACAATATCTTCTCTAAAATGGTTGGCGATGAATTGTATGCCTATCGGTAATTCTTTATTATCCAAGCCTGCCGGCACGGTAATGGCGGGTAAGCCAGCATGGTTCACCGAGACCGTCATTTGGTCGGCGTATTGCATCAAAACCGAATCGCCAAAAACTTCTGCCCGTCTGAACGCGGTTGTAGGCGTTGTGGGAGTCAAAAGCGCGTCAAGCTGATAAGCGCCCTTGGGGTCGAAGACAAGCTCAAAGTCACGTCTAATCATGCCACGCACCTGGCTGGCAAGTTGATAGTAATTTACTTTCTTTGACGTTGCGCTCAGATACGCGCCCATCAAAATGCGCAATTTAGGTTGCGGGCCAAAGCCTTCGGTTCGTGTTCTTTTGTATAAATCCTGTAAATCGCGAGCATCCGCCACAGTATAGCCATATTTCACGCCGTCCATGCGATTCAGGTTCGATGATGCTTCAATGCGCGAAACCACAAAATAAACGGGAATGCCATAGCGCGTATGCGGCATAGGCACATTTTCGATAATCTCCGCGCCTTGACGGGCAAGATGTTCGGCCACGTCAAGCACAGCTTGATTGATTTCGGTTTGCACCGGGACAACTTCAAACTCACCTGTCTTATGGTTTGGATAGGCGATACCAGCATAGTCTGGTGAAAGCCCGATGCGCATACCTTTTACGTCCTGTTGAAGTGCCTCCAGATAATTAGGCACGGGCAAAGTCGCGCTACTCTCATCGCGTTCATCAGCGCCTGCCATCACCTGAAGCATCAAAGCCGCGTCTTTCACATTGCGCGAAAGGGGTCCGGGGCAGTCCAGTGATGACGCGAAAGCGGTCAAACCATAACGTGAAACGCGTCCATAACTGGGTTTAAGACCCACAACACCACAAAAAGCCGCCGGCTGGCGAATGGAACCGCCGGTATCGGTGCCAAGCGAAAGCGGAGTTTCTTCCGCTGCCACCGCGGCTGCCGAACCACCCGAAGAGCCACCCGGCACATGTGCGGTGTTCCATGGGTTGTTGCTCGCGGGCTGATAAGCGCTCGATTCGTTGGAAGAACCAAAGGTAAATTCGTCCAAATTAGTCTTGCCGACAATCAACGCGCCGGCATCCATCAGCTTTTGCACCGCGCTTGCCGTGTATGGCGCGCGGTAATTGTGCAGCATGCGCGACGCTGCGGTGGTGATGGTATTTTCAAGCGCGAAAATGTCCTTAATCGAAACCGGCACGCCTGCCAGCAAGCCGGCATCTTCACCATTTGCCACTTTGCTGTCCACCGCTTGCGCCTGGGTATGCGCCATTTCTTCGGTCAGCGAGATAAAAGCGTGTACTTTTTTATCCATTTCGGGGTCAGTCGCTTGTCCGTCCAAACTGCCAAAGTCACCATCCACCGCACGAATTTGCGCAAGGGAGGCCTCAAGCACATCACTGGCCTTGAGTTCACCAGCTTGTACTTTTTGGGCTATTTCGTAAGCAGAAAGTTGTGTGTAGCTCATGATAAATCCTTTCCGCTGGCAGGTTCTGGCACTAAAATCATACCGTCTTCGTTTTGCGGCGCGCGCTCAATAATATCGCGGGCTTGTTCAAAAGCCTGCCATTTATCCTGGCGTGGCACATCGCCCACGCGTGGTATTTTGTTGAAAGATAAATCCACGTCGTCCTCAAGGGGGATGTCTAAAAGTTCCTGCACGGATTGCAGTTGATGATTAAGTTGCTCGAGTAAATACGTCTTTTCCTGCGGTTCAAGGTCAAACGCTGTCATTTCAACGATTTTCTCAAAGGCTTCAGGGCTTATTTTTTCTAATCGCATTTCATTTCCTTGTCTTTGGTCGAATCAATCATTCAAATTTTGCCAAGGGCATGGTCTTTTGACCACATCCGAACGCCAAAAACAAATCCGCGTTCGGTCGAAAAACTATTATACCGTAGGACACCAAGCATTGATATAATTTAGGCGGAGGAAGCATGACTCAAAACACAATCATCAGCAAATCCGACTATCTCGCCTATCTCGATGCCCCCCGTCACCTTTGGGCCATAAAGCATACTGTTGAACAATTGCCACTTGACCCTTTGGCTTTACATCAGATGGAAGACGGCAAGCGCGTCGAAAAACTCGCCTTTGACTATCTCACAGAATATGTCAAAATGCACCCGAATTGCCAGTTACGATATCAACAAGATTTCTGCGATGGTCCCTACATCACGCGCGTCGATTTTCTTATCTATGACACCATCAGCGACAGCTACGACCTCATTGAGGTTAAAAGCAGTACCGAAGTAAAAAAAGAGCACATTCCCGACCTCGCCTTTCAACTTGCCATACTGCAGAACCAAGTCCAAATCAGCAAATGTATCGTGATGCATCTCAGCAAAGATTATCGACGGCAAAGAGAATTAGACCTCAGCCAACTCTTCACCCTTGCTGATGTTACAGATGAGGTCAAAACCGCCTTGCCCAATGTTATTCTCCTCCGTCCTGAAGCGCTTCGCGTGGCGCAGCTGGAAGACTACACTAAAGCCGCGCATTGTCTGAACCCCAAAGACTGTCCCTATCCAAATTTGTGCCATGCGGACCTGCCCGAACAGTCCATCTATGATATTCCGCGTCTTACATCAACTAAAAAACAAGCCTTGCTGGATATCGGCGCGCTTAGTATTCATGAAATCCCCAGGGATTTCGCGCTGAGCGAATCACAGCGTCGGGTGGTGGATTGCGCTCAGGAAAAGCGCGTGTATATCGACCATGCGCAACTCAAACACGCAATAGACAATCTGGAATATCCCTTGTGGTTTCTTGATTATGAATCCTGTATCTCAGCTATTCCTCTTTTT
>CAZTEP010000073.1:0-6740 GCA_964612325.1 uncultured Anaerolineaceae bacterium | reverse complement strand
TCCGATCTTTTACCAGGCCCGAAGCCGGCATCCGCGCCGAGCTCTTTGGCTAACTCATGACTAATACGTGGCCCACCTATGATGAGTAAAAAACGATCGCGTAACCCTTCAGCTTCGAGTAGCTCAATTAATTCTACCAGATTTTTGATATGTATGTTCTTTTGAGTCACAGTTTGCGAAACAAGAAGAACATCAGCATCAAATTCAACTGCTTTTTTGATGAATTCCTCATTGCTAACCTGGCTGCCCATATTGAGAGCTTCAATCATGCGATAACGTTCAAGACCAAAATGACCTGCGTAGCCTTTCATGTTCATTATGGCATCAATGCCAACCGTATGAGCGTCTGTGCCTGTGCTGGCACCCAAAACGCGCAATTTGCGTCCGAAATGTTCGCGGATGAAGTCATCGGTTTCTTCCATGCTCATCACGTTCACATCCACAGCTTCAACCTGAATATCGTCGTAGTTGATGCTGTGTTTTAGTGAACCATAAACCACGAAAAAGCTGAAGTTTTTATCCAGTGCCATGTGGGTGGCGACGTTGGGTTCAACCAAACCCATTTTGAGGGCGAGCTGGCGCGCGGCTTCAACAGCGCGTTCAGAATCTGCAACTGGTAAGGTAAACGAAACCTGCACCTTACCATCGTTCATTGTGTCACCATAAGGTTTGAGGTTTTTGAGATCAACCTGGGTGGTTTGGACTTTTGGGTTATTTCCTGTATTATTGGTCATTTTACGCCTCCTTCGCTTGTTTTCCCTGGGCGGCTTCCAAAAGGTAAGGAATAAAGGGGTTCATGTAATGATCCTCTTTGTGTACAACTCCGTTGAGGCCCTTCCCGCCATTAAATGGGCGTTTTACACCGCCAAAGCGGCCTTCTTCAATGGTTCTAAATAGACCATCGCGTTGGATACCCAAAAGGAGCTCCAAGGCTTTATCGAGCACTTCGTTGGCACGTGTTTCCATGATACCGCCTTCGCGGAATTCAATATCATCACCAAAATCTTTCATAGCCCGGGCGATATAGCTCGCATTTTCGATTGCCAAAGCGCGGTCGCTGAGGAAAGGCGTGTGGATAGCTTCGGTAAGCATACCTAAAAGGTGAATGCGTTGGTGACTGGTGACGGTAACCATGTTAAAGAGGGCGTCTTGCACATGACCAAAGAAGATGTTTCCGGTTTTGAACTTGGTGGGAGGCATGTATTTGAGGGGGGCCTTAGGGAAGATTTGGCGGGCCATTTGAGCCTGGGCGAGTTCGTAAAGGAAGCTGTTTTCAAGCTTGGGGTCCATCTCAAAAGCGTGTCCGAGTCCCATTTGTTCTTCAGGCATGCCGGCTTTGAGCGCGAATTGCTCGTTAATCAGCTGGGAGGCCAAGACGGTATGAGCCTCTTCAAAGGCATCGGCGGTTGTGAGGTAGTTATCTTCGCCGGTGTTGATGATGATGCCAGCGGCTCCGTTAAGCATGCGCGAGAAACCCTGGTCAATCAAGGTACGCTGCATGTTAATGTCGCGGAAAAGAATGCCATAAAGCGCGTCGTTGAGCATGACATCCAGACCTTCAAGCGCACCCATAACAGCGATTTCGGGCATACATAAACCAGAGCAATAGTTGCAAAGGCGAATATGGCGTTTGAGTTCTTCGCCACTTTCATTGAGTGCTGCGCGCATCAAGCGGAAGTTTTCCTGGGTTGCCATGGTGCCGCCAAAGCCTTCGGTGGTCGCGCCATATGGCACATAATCGAGCAAGCTCTGACCAGTCGTGCGAATGACGGCAATCACGTCTGCGCCTTGACTGGCAGCCGCTTTTGCCTGGATGATGTCTTCGTAGATGTTTCCGGTTGCCACAATAACGTAGAGTAATGGGCCTTTGCGGTCGCCAAATTCTTCGAGTTTGGCTTCGCGCCTGGCGCGGTTTTTAGCAATGCGCTCTAAGGCAGGCTGAGCGTGTTTATCCGCCCAAAGTTGCACTTCAAAGGGGTCTTGTGGGTCTGTTTGCGTGAGGTCGAGTTTGCCTTGCGCGACAGCTTCAGCGAGTTCCTGGGGAGTCTTACCGGTTGCAAGGGCAGCCTGGCCAAGCCAGAATGCCGCGCCATGACCCAAAACGTTGTGTTGCATGAGGTGGTCAACCACAACATTGGGCAGAGGTACACCAGTTTCGTCTACACCATCAATGCCATAGAGGCGACAGATGGCGCGTTCAACGGTAGTGGTGGTGAATTGGTCGAGGTAGCTTTGGGTGTCATCGCTAATGCGTTTAGCGGCTTCACGCGCTTGTTCTACCTTGACCCAATTGAGTTTAAGGTTTGCCATTTGATAATCGATCCTTCTTCCAAATAGATTTCATAATTTTTATAAGTTCTTGATCAACGCCGAGGAGTTCAGCAATGCGGATTGCCCCAGAAGGAACATCGGCATGCGCGCTGACTTCGGTGAGGCGGTAATCCATCAGATTTTGAATAAAGCGTACCCGTTCGAGATCCTCTTTGGCGTAATCACTTTGTTTTTCAGTAGTATGTGAAGCCGGAGAGTTTTGCCAATCAGGGAGGTTATGAAGGTCCTCACTGCGAATACCACGGATTTGATAAAAGCGGATGCCTTGAGCGGCGTGTACATGGTAATGAGTGGCGATGAGGAACATACTGGCGCTGATGCCATAGGCTTCGCAAAGTGTTTGCACGATGGCGCGCGCTTCGGCTGGGTTGGTGCCACGTGCTGGTTCATCCATGATAATCAGGCCACGTTTGCTTTGACTTTTGCGGTAATGATTGCGTATTTTGACCGCTTCAAGACCAAACGAGGATAAACCTTTGTTTAATTCACCGCTTTGGCTGGTGTCGAATGTGAAAAAGTCAAAAAGCGGTGTGCTGAGTGCTTCAGCAACCGGGAAATAACCCATCTGTGTGATTAGCAGGTTGATAAAAATAGTTTGTAAGGCGATACTTTTGCCGGCCATGTTCGCGCCACTGATAACGGTGCTGCCTGGCTCAAGGCGAATGCTTTGAGGACTAAACTGGCTACCCTGCTGCTCAAGTTTTTGAGCGATGATGGGGTGAACCGCGTTTTGAAGGTTGGCAGCTTGGTTTTTCTCCGCGATAATGGGTTGTGTGGCATTCCATTTGTGGGCCAGTTCCGCTTTGGCAAGGCGAAAGTCGAGTTGCGCGCAGGCTTGCACGTTGGCTTTGAGCGTTGGCAAATGAACCGAGAGAGCTTTGCCAAGTTCCTGGCGAATGCGGTCTTCCTCTGCGGTTTCGCGTGAGACCAGCAAGCTGCGTTGGCGCATGAGCTGAGGTCGTTCGGCGACTTTGGCTTTCGCAATTTTTAGTTCTAACTGACGTTTTTCGCTACGAATGTCTTTTAATAAATCAGAATAATCACTGTAAATATGAAAGCCTGGGTTTTGAGTCTTGCTGGGGTCAAGCAGCGCCAATGCCTGGCTACAGTCCTCGAATTGGGTTTGGGCGTGTAGGTTCAAGGCTTTGAGATTGGCCAGGTTTTTGAAGATTCCCATCGCGCTTTTTAGTTCGAAAAAGTTGGTGTCATTCAGCAGTTTGCCTTTTTCAAGCATGCTGAGCGTGCCCTGCAATTCGCGCAGGCGCATGAGCTGACTTTGGGCTTCAATAACTTGTGGGTCGTTTTGAGCGACGAGTGGCAGTAAAGCGGCAATGGCGTTTAGCTCGTTTTGAAGGGTTTGCCGTTTATCAACCCGATAGATTTTGCGTTGGTTGCGCAAACGCAAACCTTGGGGCGAGCGACATTGGCAGGCATTCAGAATCTCTCGAATACCGCTTTTGCTTTCTTCTTCACGTGAAATGAACAGGCTCACAAATCTCCTTAAACCAGCGCTGGGCCGAGATCCACAACGGGAATATCTGTTATCCGGCGCAAAGCGCTTAACATCGCTTCGCCATCAACTGGCGCTCCATCACTGCGACTTGGGTTGAGGCAAATTAACCGCACGGTTAATGGGTGCAGAACGGCTAAATTAATTTTACGCGCTTTTATCTGTTTGTATGTTTTGGTGTTGATAAAAAGGCGTGTTCCATCTTCAACAACGAGCTTAAACTTGCTAAAATGAGGCTCTTTGAGTAACTCGGTGATAATCGCGTCAGTAATCGCGCCACGTAATAATAGCAATTTGGTTTCTTTATTGATTAGCGCGCCAATTTCAGGCGCATGACCCAAAAGGGTGGGAAGTTTAAGCCACTCCAAATGTGGGCGATCTTCAATTATTTTCAGGCTAAAGACCCGAGCGGTTGTGGTGGTCTCAATGGCCTGGGACAGAACGTTTTTTTGCTCTGTGTCAAGCTCAGGTAAGCTGAGTAAATTTAGGTTATGCAGCACATATTCGGCGAGTTCGCTTGGTATGGCACTGGTTTCGCCACTGGTCGATAGAATAATGTCGTTGGTGATACCTCCGCCAGCCTGAGAACGTCGGCTAAGCGCGCCGTCGATGATATAGAGACAATCGGGGGCATGTTTGCGCAAGATTGCGCCAATGGAACTGAGCTCAGAGGCTGAGGAAGGTCCGGCAAGCTCGATATAGCCATCACTTAAGGCACGCGATATGACAACCTCGCCAAAGGCAGTACGCACGCCACTTAGCTCAAGCACATTCAAAAGCGCGTCAGCACGTTGCATGGCTGCTTCAGCGGTGGCGATGAGTGTGCCAGCAGATATATAAATGCGTGGTTTGGCACGACCACTAACCACATCTTCGTCCTCGCCATCCCGTCCTATTGAGGTTAGCGCGAGTGGACGAGGCATGTTTTTAGCAGACCACGCCGCGATGATGTGGTTGAGGCAGGTCGTTTTACCGGCGTTTTTACTTGTGCCGATAATCGCCAGTGTTTGCAGGTTTTTGAGCCCTGCCAAGTCGAGGAGCTCTGAATGTTTATCCAGAGCTCCATTAGCCTTAGTCAAATTGGTCTAACCTTTATTCTTTCGTCGACTGCGCAAGAGGCCTTCTGGTTCAAGCACAGTTTGATTGCCACTCAACAGGCCGGAAACGCCAATGCGCTCTCTGTTGCATTCCTTGCATTGGCAACTGTCTTTATAATCTTCCGGTTCTGTGTAAGTGGTGATGACACCCTCAAAGTTGCGCAATACCACGTGGCGTGGACCTTGAGAGATGAGGTACTCGGGCATGACTGGAATTTTGCCACCGCCACCGGGCGCGTCCACTACAAAGGTGGGAACGCAGTAACCGGAGGTATGACCGCGTAAGCCTTCGATAATTTCGATGCCTTTGCTAACTGACGTGCGGAAGTGGCTGATGCCCAGCGACAGGTCGCACTGGTAGATATAGTAAGGGCGCACACGGATATACGCCAAAGCGTGAACCAGGTCAAGCATTGTATGCACACAATCGTTTACACCACGCAAAAGCACACTTTGGTTGCCCAGCGGAATACCCGCATCTGCCAACATTGCACAGGCTTTTTGGGCTTCGGGAGTAATTTCGTTGGGGTGGTTGTAGTGTGTGTTGAGCCATACCGGGTGATATTTTTTCAACATCTCAACCAGTTCTGGGGTAATGCGTTGGGGCATGACCACTGGTGTGCGGGTGCCAAGGCGAACAATCTCGACGTGCTCAATTTCGCGTAGTTTTTTGAGGATGTACTCTAACTTATCATCGCTTATCAAAAGCGCGTCACCACCCGAGAGCAAAACGTCACGCACGGCAGGGGTGTTGCGGATGTATTCGATGCAAGCGTCGATTTCCGCTAAGGTACGAGCACCATCACGCTGGCCAGCCAATCGGCGACGTGTGCAATGGCGACAATACATTGAACACATATCAGTTATGAGGAACAGTACGCGGTCTGGATAGCGGTGGGTGAGACCGGTTACAGGTGAGTCGCCATCTTCTTCCAATGGGTCAACTAAGTCTTCTGGGCTTCGATATGCCTCAGCACCCACCGGAATGGATTGCGCGCGAACAGGGTCATGTTGGTCATTCGGGTCGATAAGACTTAGATAGTAAGGCGTGATGGCCATTCGAAAGTTTTCCAAAGCTTTTTTAACGCCCTCTTCTTCTTCCGGACTTAGGGGAATGTATTTCTTGAGCGTTTCGAGGTCAGAAATACGATGGCCAACTTGCCAGTGCCAGTTGTTCCATTGCTCGTCGGTAACTTCGGGGAAAAGTTCTTTTCGACGGGCAAGGCCGGCTTTGTTGATATATTTGTCTTCTGCTTTCATTTTAATCCTTCTCAGTCTACATTAAAGGTAGTTTTTCTCAAAAATTTTGCGCAAAGCTTCTGATTCGCGAAGAATTTCGAGTGTTACCACATCATGATTCCTGGTATAACCGTTACCAATCATCATGGTGAGGTCCTTGCCAACGCCTTCAGCGCCGAGTGCGGCGCGTGTGAAGCTGGTGGCCATGCTGAAAAAGTAAACCAATCCGCCATTGCGCACAGGCAAAATGGTGGACATTTCTGTGCCAGGAATGTTGACCACGTTGATGGCGACATCGTATTCCTTGCCGTCGTTGGCTTCAAGGGCTTTTTCAAGCACTTCAACCGGACTGGCAGCATCCGCCACAAAATACTTGTGGACGAGTTTGTTGTCCAACAAGGTGTCTCGGTATTTATCGTTGCGGCTCATGCCCACAACGTTGCCAGCAGGACCAACACGTTTCATGGCTTCATAGCCACACAGCATACCGCTTTTACCACCTGCGCCAAGAATGAGCACAGAGTCGCCAGGTTTGACGATGTTCGCGGTTTGAGCCGGCGCGC
>CAZTEP010000072.1:0-6820 GCA_964612325.1 uncultured Anaerolineaceae bacterium | reverse complement strand
CTTTGTTTAGAATTTGGAGGTCTTAAAAATGACAAATGAACCTATTAACGTTACTGATGATGCTTTTGAAAAAGCAGTATTAGAATCACCTTTACCTGTGATTGTTGACTTTTGGGCACCCTGGTGTGGTCCATGTAAAATGCTGGGGCCAATTCTTGATCACATGGCTAAAGAATTTGCAGGCAAACTTATCATCGCAAAAGTCAACACTGATGAAAATCAGGCCTGGGCTGGCAAATATGGTGTGCAGGGTATTCCAACAATGCTCATGATGAAAGATGGCAAAATAGTGCATCGCCAAGTGGGGGTCTTACCCGAACCGATGTTACGCGATACCATCAAGAATTTTTTGGAAGTTGCTAACAGTAAATCCTAAATTAAACTAATCAGATTAAATAAAAAGCACCTGCTCTCACATTGAGGTGCTTTTTATTTAATATTTTTACTGTCTAATCTTCGCTCACACGTTGTATATCCGCGCCTAATTCGCGTAGTTTATGGTCAATATGAGAGTAGCCTCGATCAATTTGAGAAACGTTTCGTATTGTTGATTGACCCTGCGCAGATAACGCTGCAAGTACCAAAGCTGTACCAGCTCGAATATCCGGACTGTCGAGCGTTTCACCAGCAAGTGGGGTAGGTCCATTGACAATACAACGGTGTGGATCGCAAAGCACAATTTGTGCGCCCATAGAAACCAGTTTGTCAATAAAGAACATGCGACTTGGATACATCCAATCATGAAACAGCACTGTTCCTTGGCTTTGCGTAGCAATGACAATAGCAATACTCATCAAATCAGTCGGGAAGCTTGGCCAGGGCATAACACTGATTTCCGGAATCGCGTTACCCAAGTCAGGTTCAATGCGAAGTTCCTGATCTTGATCCACAACAAGATCGTCACCATCAAATCGTATTTCTACGCCCAAGCGTTTTAAAACCAGCTTAATCATGCTTAGATGTTCATTACCGGCGTTTTTGATACATAAGCTGCCGCGTGTCACAACTGCCGCGCCTACAAAACTGATAACTTCAAGGTAGTCTGGGCCAATTGTAAACTCACCACCATGCAATTTATCTACACCTTCAATGCTTAATGTGTTTGAGCCAATATTATCAATCCTGGCACCCAGGGTATTGAGCAAGTGGCAAAGTTCTTGAATATGAGGCTCAGAGGCCGCGTTTCTGATGATAGTGTGTCCTTTTGCCAAACAGGCCGCCATAATGGTATTTTCAGTTGCTGTTACGCTGGCTTCGTCAAGCAAGATATCATTACCTTTGAGGCCATTGGCGGCAAACTTAAAAACGCCTTGCTCAAATTCAAAATCCGCACCTAATTTTTCAAGTGCTAAGACATGTGTATCCACCCGTCTGCGGCCAATCACATCGCCACCTGGGGGAGGCAGTTCTAGCGCGCCATATCGCGCAGTCATCGGACCAGCAAGAAGAATTGAGGCACGGATTTTTCTACATAGCTCAGGGTCAAGGTCAGCAGGTCTGATGTCTTTTGCGTGAAATTCCCAGGAACTCGAATTGCCGATTTGTCGAATGCTTACACCTAAACTTTGTAACAGTTGGCGCATGGTTTGAACATCGCGAATATCTGGCATATTATGCAATATAACAGGTTCTTCGCTAAGCAAACAAGCTGACATCAATGGTAAGGCAGCATTCTTGTTCCCTTGTGGAATCATTTCTCCAAAGAGAGCTTTGCCACCATTAATTATAAATCTATCCATGCGAGTTCCTTTCTTTTTGAATTTAACTTAGTCCTTTAATACTTTTGGACCGGAAAGCGTTACACTTTCTGCCACTGAATCCTGATATTTAGCAAAGTTCTTGATAAACTTCTCTGCCAGGCTATTTGCCTCAGCTTTATATTCTTCAAAATTTTCCCAGGACTTTTCGGGGTTTAGAACCTCATCAGGCACACCATTAACCTTGTCAGGAATCTCAATGTTAAATATTGGGTGTGTATGCGTTGGTATATCGTCAAGTGAACCACTCAAAACAGAATCAATCATAGCTCGGGTGAGAGGCAAAGCAATGCGTTCACCAACCCCAAAACCACCGCCGGCCCAACCGGTATTTAAGAGCCATACTTTGGTGCCATGCTTTTCAAGACGCTTTGAAAGCAATTCAGCATAAATGGACGGTTTTAACGGCAGGAATGGCGCGCCAAAACAGGTTGAGAAGGTCGCTTGTGGTTTATCACCAAGACCGCGTTCTGTACCAGCCAATTTTGAAGTGTAGCCACTTAAGAAGTAATACATAGCCTGATCATTGCTAAGTCGGGCAAGGGGTGGCATTACACCAAAAGCGTCTGCGGTCAGGAAGAAGATATGATTGGGATGTCCACCTTGGCCAGTAGGATCAAAGTTGCTGATGAAATGAAGAGGATAGCTGGCACGTGTATTTTCAGTAATTTCATTAGAATTAAAATCAGGATTAAGATTTTCATCTAAGGGTACATTTTCGAGCATTGCGCCAAAACGATTGATGGCTTCCCAAACCAAAGGTTCATATTTAGGGTTAATGCGTATCGTTTTTGCGTAACAGCCGCCTTCAAAGTTAAATATACCGTTATCACTCCAACCATGTTCATCATCACCAATCAAAGCACGTTCAGGGTCAGATGAGAGGGTTGTTTTACCTGTGCCACTTAAACCGAAGAAAAGGGCAACGTCGCCGTTTTTTGCTTTATTAGCAGAACAGTGCAAGGAAAGAATATCTTTCTTGGGTAAAATGTAATTCATGAACGTGAAAACCGATTTTTTGATTTCACCGGCATAACGTGTGAGGCCAATCAAAACAGCTTTATCATCAAAATTGAGTACAACCATAGCGGGTGAACGCAATCCGTCTGCTTCAGCATCCGCTGAAAAATCGTATGACACGTAAACAGTTAAATCCGGGTCAACATGGGGCTTAGAACCTTCATGGGGAATGAACATATTCGAAGCTGCCAAATTCCCAGTCGCATTATCTGTGATAATACGAATCCGCGTGGCATGTTCTGGATCAGCACCAGCAAGGACATCGCGCACATAAAGGCGTTGTGTGTTCATTTTTGCCAGCAATTTAGATTTCAAAACTTGATATTTTGCATCATCAATTGGCTCTGTTCCGGTTGCAAAGAACAAATCCGGATCGCCATTGAGAACAAGATATTTGTCGTTAGGTGAGCGTCCAGTGAAGGGGGATGTAGTCACAGCAAAAGCACCTGTATTGGTAAGAAAACCCTCGCCGTTTTTGATTCCGTGAGTGACTAATTCGGCTTTATCAAGGTTGTAGTAATACTCTTCAACCTGGCCTAAGCCTATTCGTTCCAATTCTTGTTGAATGAGTGAGTTGGGGTTGGTCATTTATTAATAGATCTCCTATTGTATATTATTCATGCAATTTAAATATTCAATCATGGCTGGTTTGCCATAGATTGAAGACGAAAAGTCTGACATACGCAGCGATAAATTAATACCTCGAGCAGTAACACCTTTTATCCATTCATATGACTTTAATGTACATGTAAACCATTGATACAACTGCGCTTGTTGTTCCATATCAGTACGATTTTCCTCATCATCTGCGATACCAGACAGAACGGGTTCAACAGGGTCAGTATACCCCAAAGTCTCCAATGTCAATGCTGGTATGTTCACTGCAACAAACACTGACTTCTGATACTGTTCATAGAAAGGTAAAAGATGGGTCTGAATAAATGCGGTTAAACTTTCCGCGTTTTGAATTTCTTCAGAATAACTTAATAAGACATATATGCCGTCTATCAATTCCGAAATCTCAGTTTTAGGTAAAGCTTCCAATGTACTTGACCAAAGTATCATACCCTTGAATTTTTTACGCGTTTGGTTTAGCATCGTCATCCAGGCTTCTTCTGCATAATCAGGTGTGCCAAGGCGGGCACCTTCATCCTCAAGACTATTTGAAAGGCTTCGGAAGATAGTAATACTATCAATTATCAATTGGTCAACATTATTTTCAGCAGCAAACACAGAAAAATTGTTTAAAAAGTGGTCGTATACCTGATACCAACGTTTCCACCAGGATTCATCACGAGTGGCATTGCGCCACCATTCATTAGCGCCAACCGACATGTTTATCTTTGGAAAAAGACCTACTTTCATTCCTGCGGCTTGTATAGCTGACACAATTTCAGAAAGGTGATGGTACAAGAGTGAATTATTCTCAGATGCATTTAGAACAGGCAAGTTGTTTAGTTCTGAAGCTTCCCATACGGGACGAATAATAATCCAATTAATCCCATTTTCTTTTAAACTCATCAAATTCGTTTTGATATATGGAAGGTCGGATGCTTGAATTCCCTGAACCATTTCAAGACCTGATAAAGTACTAAACATATCCATGCTGAGTTCTTTCACAGGTAACTGGGCTTGTTCATTCCAATTATGAAGCTTAGAAATCTGAACATCAATTTCCGTACTCTCTTTCAAATTAATCCGTACTGGATTAAGAAAACTTTCTTCATCATAAGCAAGATTACAATTGTCATTTCTGCAGAAACGAAGCTCAAGCTCATCATCAGTTCCATTGCCATAAAGCAAAAACATCCAATGATTATCAGCTATATGCCACATAGGTATTGGGTGGCTCCAACGTTTTCGGTAAACCTGTACTGAGATAATTTCGTCGCTTTGAAGTGTGATAGGAACATCAAGACGAATGATTACCGGTGAGAGATCATCAGCACGCCAGGTTTTAATAGTGTCATTGACGGTTACAGACTTGTTAGGAACAATAAACTGGCGCGTCTTTAATGTCCCGTCATCAGTTCGCTCAGCATTTGTATAGGCATCACCTATGGTATAGCGATATCTGAATATTGAGCCAGCATAAAGATCGAGTTCAATAGCGTACGATCCATCTTCTTTTTGAGATAACAACGGCATTAAGGCTGCAACACTGTTAGAGGTTTGGAGTGAGGTATTAGCTCCTTGGGAAAGAAAATTACCAGCTAAACGAATGGGGACACCTACTGTTTCATTCGGTGGCGTAATTTGAAAATTAATCTTCACTTTTCCTAAGGCTTTTAAATTAACATTTACAACAGTATCCGAGCCTGGCTTAACAATGACACCTTGTTGGAATAACTGATAATCACCAACGACTGCATAAGCAATTAAAGAGTGTGTACCTTCGGGAACATTATTGAGAATAAAAAATCCGGTCATATCAGTAAATGTTTGCATACCAGCAACATTTATTAGCAAATCAGGAATACCTTTTGAGCTTTTGTAATCTTTGAAGTAACCACTAATTGTTCCACCTGCTGTAGAAACAGGAGCATTAGTCCAATTGCTAATAGTGTCGGTTATGAGCATGTCATTTTCTACCAACGCGATACGCGCTTGAACAAGCTGTCCGGTTGACGTGGTTTCTGGCACTTCTGCAGGTGAAATCATCGTATAGCGATAGCGAATATCTACACCTTCAGGGAGCTCAACACTCACCTCAAAGCAGTTATTTCCACTGCTCTTCATTGGGTAGCGTTTAATATTATCCTGGTAAGCACTTAAATCATCCAAAATGTCTAAAGCCAATTCAACGTTACTGAAATCAACTTCAGGGATTTGTACCTGAAAAGTGACACGGACATCTTCTATTTTTTCAATTTTGTTTGGAATACGACTTTGTTGTGGAGGCAGAAGTTGATCTTTTCTTTGAACACGCAGACCACAAGCTACCGTTGCAAGCATCATGACTGAAATTATGGTAAGTGTAAATGCCCGCAAGGATCTTGTTTTGGTCATTGATTTATCCTTATTGATTAATCGCGTTTAAAATTTTATTCATATTAATGGCAAGACTGCCTAAAACACCATTAATAAATCGTGGGGAGCTATCGGTACCAAAAAGTTTTGCCAATTCAACCGCCTCATTGATACCAACTTTTAGAGGCGTTTTACGGTAGTATGCGACCTCCCATAGTGCAATACGCAAGATGTTACGGTCAATAACAGCTACCTGATCAAGGGGCCATTCAGGTGCATGCTCAGAGATAAGAGCATCCAGTTTTTTGCCATTTTCAATAACACCACTGGTTAATAATTGTGCGAAGTCATATTCTGTAGGTGTTAATGAAAAATCGCTTGACCTTTCCGCAAGCACATCTCCCATAAGATGTTCAGTGAGGTCTAATTCATAAAGTGATTGCAAGGCAACACACCGTGCCTTGGTTCTTGATTTCATATCTACTTGACTTCCAATTCAACATCAGCGATGTGAACGTTCACTTCTTCAACATGCATCTCCACCATATCGCGCATAGCACGTTTAACATTTTTTTGAACGGTATCAGCAACCAAACGTACATTTTCTTTAAGTTTGGTGATGATATAAAGATCAATAAAGAGTTTGTCCTGATTAATTTCAATTTTTACGCCATGGTTTTCTTTGGCACTTTTATTGACTCCAAAAGAAATTGGTGCCAAACTGCTAACCCCTGATGTTCCGAGCGTGGTCAATCGTGCGATGGTATACAGCACGATAGGATCAATTGAAGTTGTTGTGATAGTTTCGTGTTCCATATTTCTCCTAATTGCGCATAGCTATGGTAGTATCCCGCTCAACCAAATGCTAAGCAAAGCATTTTCATCACTATTTAATGTGTTTTTTGGGTCCTGGTGACATGCTTCATGAAGTTTTTCATAATCGACCGGTTCAGGCCAACCGACCATAAAAGCGTTCTCAGGATCTGTGTAATCAGGGCCAGTTTCGCTAATCTCAAATCCAAGGGTTTTTAGTGTGTCGATTAGTCCAGAATGAAATTCTTTATAAAGGAATG
>CAZTEP010000071.1:0-6874 GCA_964612325.1 uncultured Anaerolineaceae bacterium | reverse complement strand
AACGAAGCACCGTCTCTATATCCCATTGCTGATAAAACCGTAAAAGCGCTTGAAACTTTAACGTTTACTGCGAAAGCGACTGATCCAGACACCCCAGCTCAAACTTTGACATTCAGTTTGGTGGGTGCTCCTGATGGTGCCGCAATTAACCCGTCAACAGGTGTCTTTACCTGGACGCCGACCGCAGAACAAGGTGGTCAGGTTTATAACTTTACCGTGAAAGTCTGTGATGATGGTACACCGATTCTTTGCGATGAAAAACCTGTAAAGGTTACTGTGTTGGCGGCTAATGTAGCGCCGGAGCTCTATCCTATAACTGACAAAACGGTAGATGAGTTGGTAGAGTTATCCGTTACGGTCAAAGCGACAGATCCTGATGTACCTGATCAAACACTTACATATAGCATAGTTGATGCCCCAGATGGCGCTGTCATTAATGCTGCAAGTGGTGTGTTCACCTGGACCCCCACGGAAGCTCAGGGCCCTGGTGTGTTTACCATTACTGTCAAAGTCTGTGATGATGGCGACCCGATTTTGTGCGATGAAACTTCATTTGATGTAACTGTGAACGAAGTCAACCTTGCGCCCAGTATTGAACCAGCGCTTGAAGATATGACCATCAATGAGATGGAACTCACCAGTTTCACGGTTGTAGCCGTTGATCCCGATTTGCCCGCGAATACCCTCACCTTTAGTTTGCTTGGCGCTCCAGCAGGCGCAGCGATTAACGTGATGACAGGTGAATTTACCTGGACCCCCACAGAATTGCAGGGTCCTGGTGTTTACACCTTCACCGTAAAAGTTTGTGATGATGGCGAACCGGTCTTATGTGATGAGCAGGAATTGACCATTACTGTGCTCGAAGTGAACCGGACACCTGTGTTCCTTTATCCCATCGAAGATAAAACTATCAATGAACTCACTGAAGTTACATATAACCTCACAGCTGGTGATCCTGACCGACCTGCTCAATCGATTAGTTACAGTATGGAAAATGCTCCTGAAGGTGCGGTAATTAATCCTGTCAATAACACCTTTAGCTGGACACCCTCTGAAGCCCAGGGTCCTGGCGTATACACCATTACCTTCAAGGCATGCGATGATGGCGATCCTGTGAAATGTGCTGAAGCTGAAGTGACCATTACGGTGCTTGAAGTTAACTTACCCCCTGTCATTGACCCTATTCCAGACCAGGAAGTTGATGAATTAGAACTGTTAACCTTCACTGCGGTAGCATCTGACCCCGATATTCCAGCGCAGACTCTGGCGTTTAGCTTGAAGAATGCACCAGAAGGTGCTGCAATTGACCCGATTACGGGTGTGTTTACCTGGACACCCAATGCTAATCAGGGTACACAAACCTATCTCTTCCAGGTTTGCGCGAACGACGGCGCGATTGAAGTTTGCACTAACGTGACTGTAACCGTCAACAATGTTGACTTTGCGCCCGTTGCCGTGGATGATGCTTACACAACTGATGAAGATGTTGTTCTCAATGTTGCCGCCCCGGGTGTACTCGAAAACGACACAGATCCCGATAGCCCAGTTCTAACCGCGGTTTTGGTAGATACCGTTAGCCATGGTGAGTTGGTCCTCAATGCGGATGGCAGCTTTGTTTACACACCTGCCCAAGACTACAATGGCACGGATAGCTTCACCTACAAAGCCAGCGATGGCGCGCTTGAAAGCGAAGTGGCAACCGTGACGATTACCATTAACCCGGTCAACGATGCGCCTGTTGCAGTAGATGACGAATATACTGTCGCTGAAGACAACGTTCTTACAGTGGCTGCACCTGGTGTGCTCGAAAACGACTATGATGTTGATGGCGATGTGCTTAGCGCGGCATTGCGAACCAATGTAAGTCATGGCGTTTTGGTATTGCTCTCTGATGGCTCCTTTACCTACACACCCGCCCCGGACTTCTTCGGTACGGATAGCTTTACCTATACCTTGATAAGCTACCCACAGACTCAGGACAACTGGACCGACTGGGCAACTGTAACCATTACCGTTACCCCGATTAATGACGCGCCTGTTTTGGATGAAATTCCTGATTTCATCATTCCTGAATTGGAACCCTTCGCTTTTATCGCGACAGCGACCGACATTGATGATACTGAATTGACCTTTAGCCTCATCGATCCACCCACAGGTGCCGAGATTGACCCCGAAACCGGTGAATTTACATGGACTCCTACTCACGAGCAAATTGGCGAACATGAGATTACCTTATGTGTCAGCGATGGTGAACTTGAAGATTGCCAAATCTTCACAATTACGGTAATAGCTGTAAATGCAGCGCCCATTGCTGTTGAAGATGAATACACGCTCAACCAGGACGAAACACTCCTTATTGAAGCACCTGGCGTGCTTGAAAATGACAGTGATCCGGATGATGATCCTTTGACAGCTGTTTTGGTTACAAGCACACAACATGGTTCGCTTATCCTGAGCGCGGACGGTAGCTTTATGTATGTTCCCAACGCTGGCTTCTATGGCGAAGATACCTTCACCTATAAAGCCTATGATGGCGAATACTATAGCGAAGAAGTTACTGTAACATTGATTGTTGTCAAGAAACCTGTTTGGAAACTCTACTTCCCCATCCTCATACCTGGAGGCTTCTAAATAGAAACGGTTTTCTAAACCGCAACTAATGAAGAGGCTGGCTACATTTAGCCAGCCTCTTTTTTGCGTTATAATAAGCAAAGATTTGATAAGGATGAGCCTATGATCAAAACGCAAAACCTGCGAAAAACATTCAAAATTGGAAAGAAGCAAAAGGAAACCCTCATCGCAGTAGATGGGTTGACTCTGCAAATTGCTGAGGGCGAGGTTTTTGGCTTTTTAGGCCCAAATGGTGCCGGTAAAACGACTACCGTGCGTATGCTCACCAGTTTGATTCATCCAAGTTCAGGTTCAGCAGAAATAAATGGGCTGAAAGTTGGCGTAGATGACACCGAGATCCGACGCAATGTGGGCATTTTGACCGAGTCGCCTGGTTTATACGAACGCCTTACCGGCGAACAAAACCTGCGTATTTTTGCGGATCTTTATGATATCCCCGAGCCTGAAAAAGCTATCAATAAATACCTGAGTATGTTGGACTTGTGGGACAGGCGCATGGACGCGGTTGGAACTTTTTCCAAAGGCATGCGCCAAAAGTTAGCTGTGGCGCGGGCGATGCTTCATGAGCCAAAAGTGCTGTTCTTAGATGAGCCAACCACGGGATTGGATCCTGAAGCAGCAAAAAACGTGCGTGACTTTATTGATGAGCTGAAACATCAAGGGCGTACCATTTTTATGTGCACACATAATCTTGATGAGGCTGAACGCCATTGTGACCGGGTAGGGATTTTCAAGCAACGACTTTTAGCACTTGATAAGCCATCCGCTTTACGCGAACGGCTCTTTGGTCGTAAAGTTGTTTTTCATTTGACACATGTGACACCGGAAATCTATGCTGCGGTGCAAGATTTACCTGAAATAAAAGGACTGCAACAAATTGAGAATAAACTGCTTATCAGTTTGGATGAACCTGAAAAGCTCAACCCGGTTATCACACGCGTTTTGGTGGATAAAGGGGCCGATATCTTATTTATTGGTGAAATTAAACAGTCTTTGGAACGTGTTTATCTCGAGATGATTCGCAGTGAAGACTCCAGCCAAGCGGAAAACCTTTCACAGCGTGAAGAAAGGGGGCAAGCATGAAAAACATTCGAACCATTATTAAAAAAGAATGGGCAGAAGTTTTTAAACGGCGTTTGGTTGTTTTGGTAATGCTCATTGTGCCATTGCTTTTTACGATTATTCCGTTGGTGATGTTGGGCGTGATGTCCAGTGTACGTGTTGATGTGGGTGCAGATGTGAACCCTGAAATGCTGGCGCAGTCTGGTTCGATGCCTGGCGATGCTGCGGAGATTTGTGTGGGTTTGTCGGGCAGTGACTGTGTGCAAGTGATGATGGTGATTCAGTTTTTGCTCATGTTCATGATGATGCCCTTACTTATTCCCATCACAATTGCCGCATACAGTATCGTTGGCGAAAAGACGACACGAAGTTTAGAGCCTCTTTTGGCAACCCCCATTACCACGTTGGAGCTCCTGACAGGAAAATGTCTGGCGGCGGTCATACCAGCGGTCGGTGCCACCTGGGCATCGTTTGCCGTGTTTAATATAGGTTTGGTCCTCATTAAAGTCAGTCCTGGGGTTCGGGAATATATTTTAGGTCCCACCTGGCTTTTAGGTATTTTGGTGTTGGGGCCTGTTTTGGCGGTCATCGCGGTGAATTTCGCGCTTTACGTCTCATCGCGTGTTTCCGATCCACGAATGGCTGAGCAAATATCAGGCGTACTCATACTCCCTTTTATGGCGGTGGTCTTTGGACAGTTGGCAGGTGTGCTTACAGTCAACGTCAAGTTCATGCTTTTGTCAATTTTAGTCTGCACGTTAATTGCGGTGGGTATGATGTATTTAGGGACAGTTATTTTTGACAGAGAAAACATTCTTACCAAATGGAAGTAGGTAAATGATAAATAAGCAGAAATTTATTAGTGTTTTAATGGCTTTTGTTGCTTTGATAGGTGCTGTAAGTCCGGTTATGGCGATTGAAGAGGCTTATAGTTTGGTGTTTAGGCGTGAATTTGGTGTAGGAATGCCTGGCGCGGTGCAAGGCCATATGAGCATGACCGTAAGAGGCGATTTAGATGCCGTTGATAAGGTGGTTTATCTGATTGACGATCAAGAAATGGCTACCATGACTGCACCATCGCTCAAGTTTCAGTTCAATACAGACGATTATCCAGCTGGTGAGCATATGCTCTATGCGCTCATAACCACTAAAGGTGGCGAAACGATAAAGACAGCTTCTTTTTCTGTGAGTTTTATTGAGGCTGGAAAAGCAAATGCTATTACCAGAAAAGTCTTAATTGGTATTGGTACAATCCTTTTATTTACCATACTGTTGAGTGTTTTGATAACAAAACGTCAGGTGGAAGAATCGAAAACTGAAGGTTTAAACACGGTTGGCTTGTGGGGCGGAACCGTTTGCCCTAAATGCGGTCGAGCATTTGCGCGTACTGTGATTGGATTAAATTTGATTAACAGACGCTATGAACCATGTCCTCTTTGCGGTAAATGGTCAATGACTCGCCACGCTACAAAAGAGGAAATTGAGGAAGCTAATCGAAAACTGAAGGCAACAATTGAGAAAGATATTCCTGAGATAATATCAGCAGACTCGCACGATATTGAACGCGAACAGTTAGAGGAAAGCAAATATACAGAAATTTAATAACAATTTACTTTTTGAGATGACATTTTTGTTTAACCAGCTTTTACACAGCGAATGGATATAAGTACGTAAAAGGGGTTATGGCTTGTCAACAGACTTTTGTTATAGAAAAAATTGATCTGCACGAGAACAAAATGAAAGGTACGGTAACAATTGCATAGCCGGTTTCGATTGTATCTAAAGAAAATCCATAATATTATTGACGCCTTGGTAGCAAAGATATTAGGTGGTAAAACATTGGGAAAGCTTTCTGAAGAATGCCCGGATAAATTGTCGATTCTTGAAAATATTGATTGTTTTGCTTATGCCAAGAAAAGCCATTTTTAGCATCTTGAAATCCCTGAAATACATGCAAAACAATCCCTAAAAACGTTGACATGAAAGCTTATCAGGACTCTTTGATTTTTACTTTTATCAAACAGAACATAAAACCCGGTGCAAAAATACTTGAGATTGGCGGGGGCAATCTCATATTATCCAATTATTGCATGAGACTTACTCTTTTTAGGATCTTGACAAAATGGAAGGAGCAGGCTTTGGCCCTAAAAGACTTTATGATGTTCACGGGCATGTTTTGGTTCAAGATTATTTAGGCGCGTTCAGTCTGGCACTTGAAGACCATTCCTTCAATTTCATCTATAGCATCTCAACTATTGAACATTTGCCGCAAGATGAGGAAACTTTGCCGCGTTGTTTGGCTGATATGGACCGATTGCTCGCTCCAGGTGGGTATAGTTTGCATTGCGTTGATGCTCTTTTAAAGCCAGATAAGCTTGAAGTGCATCCGCTTGTAGCAAAAGTGCTATCAGAAAACAAGACAGCGAAAACAAGTTTATGCTTTGATACACTTTCAAAAGATGTTGATTTGTGGAGCTTACCCTTTTACGCTTATTACACACGTTATTTTCATCTGACCAAAAAGAGACTCAAACCCTTCGGTAAGCTAATTACAATTAATGTTTATTGGAAACAAGCTCTTTTTAATAAGCAAAAAGACCTTCAAATATGTATTTGAACACATACAGGTTTAATTAAGCAGGGAATGGCTATCACTTTCTTAACCTAAAAACAAACTAATAAGCAAGCTCAAATTTTTCCTGTTTAAACTAATCCTTCAAGGTTTTTCTGTTTTTTTAAATCTTTCGAGTATATATATATCGGTTTTAGCAAAAATCAAACAAATCTCTATTCTTCAGGACCCAGATTATGCCCAATTTCATCAGTAACTTCAGTAAATGTAACCTTGTCAACTTTGAAGAAGCGTTGTGTGCTTGCGATTTCAGGTGTGCCGTTTTCTTCCCAAGCCTTGATGAGCATCTCATATACCCCATCTTGCATTGCTATTATTGAGAAAGTAAAACTGAAGCCAATGTCATTTTGGGATAAGTCATACTCTTGTAAGTTATTGGTAACATCTGCCCGCGGACCCATTTCAGCAAGAATTTCGTAAGAAAAGTCTTCATTTCTAAAAATAACCGTAACGTACCTTTTTGAACTTTTCTGATAAGATTTATTAAAAGCCCAACCTCTGACAAATACTTCTTTAAATAACCCCTCCGGATCTGAAATTTGGTCAATA
>CAZTEP010000070.1:0-6971 GCA_964612325.1 uncultured Anaerolineaceae bacterium | reverse complement strand
CCGTTTCATATGTAGCTGGTCGTTATAGTATTTATCCGAATAAGATAAAGAATGTGCTGTATGGTTGGGCGAATTATTCTTATTATCAAGACATTAATGGGCCGATGAGAGGTGGAAACACATATTCTTTTCTCAATATGACCGGATTAGGTAACCCAAGTTATCGGGTTCATGATTTTATTCCCGGTCGTGATGGAAGTGGTGCTATTACTTCCGCGGGTGGCATTTGCGCGAACGCAACTTCAATGTCTTCACTTTTGTTTCAGGTTGAAAGCGGAAGCAATATTAATAAAAAACCTCATGCAACGGTTTACTTTCAGGGACCTTTCAGTGGTTTGCCTAATGTTGTTGACGCAACTGTTTATGTAACACCAGAAGAATATCAAGACCTAACCTGGCGTATCGCAGACCCAGATTTTAGTTATTACATCAAAGTTGATTTTGACATTTTTCCATTAGGTGTCGATGCGATTGACTTGGACGTTTACTCCGATGTATTTGTTATCTTTACTATTTCATTGGTACCGGATAATCCGGTAGACCAATCAGATTATTTGCTTGCCCAAGCCGAGGATTATGGCCAGTTTAGAAACGGGTTGGACAACACCATTGATGCGCGAGCAAACGAGATTAGAGAATTTACCCCAAACAATAACATGGTTGAGTTAGCAAGTTTGGTTCATGGTAATGAGAATTTAGAGGCTATACGTGATTTAATTGCGGACTATGACTTTATCGAAGAAATGAAGGTATTTCAAGATGAAGTAAGAGCCTATCATGCGTTTAGTGCTGATATGTCTTTTTGGAAATACATTCGCACAACAGAGTGGTACAGTGACATGTTAAATGTTTATGGGGAAGAAATGCTGACGGAGGCTTTTCGCGTTAACAATGCTATTCGTATTGAAGGGCAGCCGTTGCAGTGTATTGGTTTTGTGAAGTTTCTTTCAACGCTCTATCCTGAATATCATTTTTTGGATGTTTCATCCTTTTCCGCGAGGTTTGCTTATCGCTTAGTTCCAAGTGTTGATAAGATTTATAAAGACAAACAGGTGTATGAATATGGCAATATGATAACCATTGGTGGTCTTGCTCTAACATTGGACGATTATGAGCCTGGAGATCTTTTTGTCAATCCATTGGTTGGTCTAAAGTTGGATGAAAAGGGTTATTATGACCCAATCGATGGCGTTCCGACCGGTCATATCGGTGCAATTGTCGATAAAATTATTGATGAGTCTGGTGAGATCATCCTTTTGGGAATTGATGCGAATCAAGATGGTGATGGCCAAATCAGGATTTTTGTTATTAATGAAGAAAACGCTGACCTTATTCTTGGTAATCCGGTTAGGTTTATTTTGCGTTCGCCATCGTCGCTTGAGCCTGAGCTTGAAGCTCATGGTGAGGAAGAATTTAATAATATTCCATGTAAACCCAGTCATGAGAGCTTATTTTTAGGCTATTAATATCTATTCTAAATTGCAGTAATGTATCATTGATATAGAAACAAAACCAGGTTCTTTTTAGGTTATTTTGTTTTAAAAATGATGTAAGAGCAATTTAGGTTTTAAAGAAGAAGAGCTTATTTAATGAACGCGTTATTATACTAAACGGTATAATTTCAAAACAACAAGATTAGGTTTAAGGGTTAAATAATGACTGCCAGTCATTTGTCTGAAAAGACATTGCGCTGGCAGTCATTCATTCGTAATGTTACAAACAGATTACTTCTATTTCATTTGATATATGCTGTCCCTTACAGTGTTTTCACTTATGGACATGGGTTGTAGCAATATTCGCATGTCTTCGTTTGTGCTAGTGCTTGCCATATAAACATCATCCATGAAGAAGTTGCTGTTATTGGAGCCATTTGTGGTCACTTCAAACTGTAGTGTGATTGCTTGATTGGCGTAATTTTTCAGGTACACGGTTGCTGTCCACCAACCGTTTGTGTTATTCTCGCTACACAAGTCAAGGGATACAAAAACAGACCCCGAAATACGTATTCTAAAGAAATCATTTCCACAAGTATCTTGAGATGCCAGCCAGAAATTAAACTTTAGGTCTGTAGTGCCGGCGGGCACAGTAAAACTTTGGCTCAGACGGGAAGTCTCGTTATAGGCACCACCTAACCACGCCAAATACCTGCCACTCGTGGGTTGTGGTTTATCAGCGGGTGGTATTTGGATTAAATCCCATCCGCCAGATGAATACTCGGTCCAATAGGCGGTGCCCATTTCAAAATCGCCGTTTTTAATTGGCTGTGCAGGCGGCGGTAGGTTTGGTTTAAAAATCATTGGAAATGCCAAGCTTAAGCCACTGGGAGGAGTACTACCCGGGCTAACTTTTACAATGCTTACGGATTGCATTGGCATTCCTTGATACGAACCACCCCACTGCATGGTCGGTCGAACGTCCGGGTCGGAACTCCAGGTATCGCGAATATAAATGGTATTGCCATCATAACCATAGCCAACGATTGTGTGTCCCTGGAGATTAATCATGACTGGGCGACCAGCATCAATTTCTTGTTTAAACTGGCTAAGTGAGAAACCTCCAGCAATCGAATTGTCGGTGCGCTGATTAAAACACTCCGTAACCGTGTAACCACGACTTTGGTAATAATTTTTTCGTCCCACAGTACCGTCATTCTGAACACCCTCATTTTCCAAAGTTTGACATGTTAAACGATCACTAATTTCTGTATAAGTATAAAAAGTTGTTGCGCCATCAGGATTCCCAAACGCGGATTGACTGGTACGCATATAGTCGCCAACAGCTTCGCCAAAACTGTGTTGTGTCCAACCACCAGTAATATAAGGATCCTGAGCGCTACTGTCGTACTTGACCCAATAGTCTTCTATTGAGCCTTTAATGGTGCGTCCGTCGGTGCCAATGCGCGAGGCAACGATGGGGTTGCTGGGATATTGAGCACCATAGTTATCGGTCCATCTTGGCCAGGATGTGTCCGTCAATGGTGCAACGCCACCGTTTGCAGGGCCAGTGTACAAGTTAGGATATCCGGTTCGGTCTTGATAAGCGCTAATCATCGCCTGGCTGACCGCAGAACAACCAAAATTCCAATCGTAGGATGGGAAATTAGATATCAAACCTTGTACGTCATCTGCCACGGGACGGAAAGAATCAAGTCTTTCCTGTTCATACTCTGGAAGTGGCTTCGAGGGCCCACTAATGATGCTTCTTGTAATGGCTGTGCCATCACTTAGTGTTGTGTAAACTTCTGAGTAATAAGGGCTGATAATATTGATTTCAGGATTATCTTCAGCGTTGACAACGTTTGTTTGGGACAGTGTGGCTAAGAAAATTAGCAGCACGATGATGAGGATATATTTTTTTAGCTGGTTTTTCACCATAAACTCCTTTAAGTAAGATTTTTTAAATCAGATTTGCGAATCGCTAATCTGATTTGTTTTTACATTTTCTATCGCACGACAGGTTAAGGTCAATAAATGTATGGGATTGATATCTTAGAGAGACCTTTTGCCGTCTACGAAATTGATTAGTAATGTTCAGTTCTTAAAAAAAGCGACAGGTTTTTTGAACTTCTTTATTCTAACTCAAACATTGCTATTGAGATGTTGTTTTAATCAAAAACTAACAACATTCCAATTTATTAACACATCCTTTAGGAAATAGATACGTGCGACTTCATGCTGATGAACCTAAAAATCAGATGCTTGTTTTAAGACATTGATACACGCTACTTTCTTTGGATTTCCTTTTGATTACGGTCACCATTTAAAATCGCTTTGACTACATTATTGTTTCAGCAAAACAAGGCTTGTAGTTAAAAACATCAATTATGTGTATACCTATCTGATTTTAAATCTTCCTTTCTAAGGTTAATGACTGTAAATGGTTCATCAGCGTATTATATATTTTGCTCGATCCAATCCAGCATGGCTTTGATGACAAGATCTTTATCTGGTTCATTGTGGGTCTCGTGATACGCGCCGTCCCAAATCTTGAAAGTAATGGGTGCTGATGGTTTTATTGAACTCACAAAGGTTTTGGAACCTGCAATTGGACAAATTTTATCAGCGCTCCCGTGTGCCAGGTAAAGGGGCAGATGCCACTCACTGGCATGTTCCAGGACATATTCAGCACCGTCAATCAAAAAAGCGCCTAACGCGACACTGGCTTTGTCATGCACGAGTGCGTCGTTTTGGTAAGTTTTGACGACATCTGTATCGTGCGAGAGATCAGCGGTATTAAGCGCGTTGGGCACGGTGATATTTGGGAAAATGCGTTTTAACAAACCGACCAACATTTTTTGGGATTTGCTGGTAGTGGCAGTATCAAGCGGAGGACTGGTGGCGATCACACCCGCAATTTTCGGCTTTTCATGAAGGCTGTAATAGAGTACTTCAAGCGCGCCAAGACTGTGACCGTAGAGAAAAACAGGTTTATCAGGGCACTTAGACTGCGCGTAGGCAAGTGCTTCTTTGAGGTCTTGTATAAATCGTTTCGGACTAACAATTACGCCGCGTTTGCCTTCGGTTTGGCCATGGCCGCGTTGATCATAGCCTATCATGCAAAGGCCACGCTCGATGGCGGCTTTGGCAACATGATTATAACGTTCGATATGTTCACCAAGACCGTGTACAAGCAAAATACAGGCTTTGGCGGACAGGCAATCTCCCCAAATCCTGACAAAAAGATTTTTTCCATCGGAACTTGTGAAGCTCGTTTTGGCGCTCAATTCTTCTGACGTTGACATAATTGCTCCTTCTTAGCTAATTTCCATGATTTCTTTCAAATAGGAATCAATGGTTTGGTAATAATCGATGATATTTTTAGGCTGTCTAAAACCGTGACCTTCATCTTCATAAACCCGATATAGATGAGGAACGCCGTTTGCTTTTAGTTCTTCAACAAGGAGGTCGCTTTGGGCTTGAGGCACAACCCGGTCTTCAGAACCCTGGAAAATGAGTAGCGCGTCTTTGATTTTATCGGCATGAAAAGCTGGCGAAAGCGCGCGCCATTCAGCTTCAAATTCGGGCAAAGGGCCTAATAAAGTCGTGTTATAATGCGATTCGAATTTATGGGTGTCCTCTTCAAGCATAAAGAGGTTTGAGACACCATAACGATTGATACCTAATTTAAACAATCCAGGATATCGGATTAAGGCATTCAGTACGGTATATCCTCCCGAGCTTCCTCCCATAATCACTAATTGCGTGGGGTCAGCTTTTCCTGCTTTGATTAAAGCCTGAGTGCCTTCAATGCAATCTAACAGGTCGATTTTTCCCCAGTTCTTGCGCAGCGCGTCGCGATAGGATTTGCCATAGCCTGTGCTACCACGGTAGTTAACCACAAAAACGGCATAGCCACGACTGGTGAAGTAGTGAATCCAGAGATTATAGCTGTCATATTCTTGTGAACTTGGTCCACCATGAACATGTACAATGAGCGGAGGGGCACTATCGTTGGTTACATTTGGATTGGCAGGAGGGTAGTAAAAACCATGCACGGTCGTATTTTCGGAACTTTTCCATGAAAATGATTCTGGCTTAGAGTACCAGTCTTTCGTGAGATTGTTATCCGAGCTTTTTACGATGGTTTGGATTTCATTTTGACAAAGCGTTACAACTTGTGTTTCCTTGCAATATGATTCCGCGATGAAAGCAATTTCGCCATTGGCTGATACCATCAGTTGATCAAGCCAGGTAAAAGGACCGATATCCACGTTTTTAACAGTGAGGTTTAATGAATCTTTCTGTAGCAAGTTGATTTCTTTGAGGCTGAGTTGACCCAAATTATTCTCAATAAAGTAAAGACTTTGGTCATCATTACCCCATGAAAGGGTACGCTGACCAGCAATCCAGGCGGGCTGGATGAGACACTTCTGGCTGATTAGGGTTTTCTTTTTGCCTTCATGAAGGTCGTAAAGGATGAGGTCGTCAAATTCAGCGTTGTTGGCTAACCAAACGAGATAACGTCCTGAAGGCGAAAATTGAGCCTGGTAACAGGCATATTGACCAAATCCATCTAAGGTTTGGATATCGCTAAGGCTTAAGGTTTTTGGGTCAAGTTTGGCGAGTTTCAGGCTGGTGCCATCCCAGGGCATGTTGGGGTGGTTCCATTCGATCCAGGCAAGCCACTGGTCGTTAAGGTTTAAGGTTGGGTTGAGATAAAAGTTGGCACCCTGGGTGAGAATAACTGGCCATGATTTGCCATCATTGTGAACAGCAGCGAGGACATCGCGCGTTTCATAACTATGAGCATAAATAATAAAGCTATGGTCATGCGAGAGAATGGGGGTTGCTGAAGAGCCAAATGCAGGCGTTAGAGCATTTGGCATGCTGGAATGATATGGTTTGCTATAAAGCCGGCCATCGCGGTCACAAAAAATGACACAGTCTTCACCCGCGAAAAACTCTCCTCCGCCATAGGCGATACCACCGCTGGGTCTGTTGTTTTCATTGGTTAATGCGAAGGCTGGCTGGCCTTTGGGCTTTGCCATTAAAACAGTTTGTCCTTCGAAAGACTGTGACCATATTAAGGTGTCACCCCCGCGTGACCATTGGACATCGTTTAGGCGGATACTTCCGCTGAGCATTTCAGCACTGATTTTTGATGGCCAGTGACCGAATTCTTTTATTTCTTTTGCCATAGTTTAGCCTCATTTTATTTGCATTAATGATATCAGCATTTAGGCGTAAAGTATGGTGTTAATCCAAATGGAGAAATGACCAAGAGGCTACGACTGAACGCAGGGCGAAAAAAAACACCAATACTAAAATGAAGGGATTACCCGTGAGATTTGTCTATCGTTTCATTAGTTTGTTTCCATATGACCTATTGAGACGGTTTTTTGGGAATCTTAGATAAACTCAGGCAAATTGGTTGACTAAAATGAGCTATCGGTGGTAGAATAGCACTTCGTCCGATACGGGCGCGTAGCTCAATGGTAGAGCAGCGGCCTTTTAAGCCGTTGGTTCAGAGTT
>CAZTEP010000069.1:0-7004 GCA_964612325.1 uncultured Anaerolineaceae bacterium | reverse complement strand
CCTTTGGAAGATGAAGCCATAAAAACCTGGGTTGATGCTGTTTACCAACGCGATGAAGTCGAAAATCTTAGTCTCAAGATTGAGGGAAGTGTTTCCGAAAGCGATGGCAAGCCTCTAACGGCTGAAAAGGTAGAGCTTCCTTTTGATACGATTGAAGATACCGCTTTATTTGGCAATAATATCGTTATTACTATTGATGATTGCTATCACCATGATAATGTCAGAGCCATTTTTGAGCTGCTGAAAGCTCATGATATTAAGGCAACTTTTTTCCCGAACACCAACTATCTCACCCTCGACGATGAAACGAAACAATTATGGCAGGACATTTACCATTCCGGTTTTGACATTGGCTATCACACAACCAATCATTACCCAGATTACAGCTTCAACCAACTTATCAATGATTTTGAGGCTTTTACCGAGCACATGCGCAACTTGCTGGAAGATGAAACTTTTAGCATCACATTTGTTCGCGCTCCCTATGGTGTTTGGACTTATGACTGGCAAAAATGGGTTGAACAAAACAATTTAATGAGCGTTCGCTGGAATGTTGTGATAGATAATCCAATAACTCGGGTGGAGGATTTAATTGAGCAAAATATCAGTCCAATCATTCTTCTGCACACTGGCTATTATGATGTAAAGTGGCTCGAAGATAATATCGAAAGCCTTTTGGAAATCGCCGAGGAAAACAGCAGCCTTATTGGAAGTGTTCGTCAATGTCTTCCAAAGGACTGATATCAATCTTCCCCTTATTCCGATAAAACGCTCACATATCCCTGGCGGCGAGGATATCCACACCGGTATTGGCCACGTTGCTAAAAACCACATCACCCATTTTTACCGGACATTGCACTTCGAGCTCGCTGAGTTGCTTAAGGATGTCAAGCATTTTTGCTTTGGGTATTTCGCTGGCGGTATAAACAGGTAAGAGAGGGTGAATGCCGCCGACGGCTTTAACAGTTGTTGCTAACATGCGTTGGGGAGTACTGGCTTCTTGCTGGCCATAACGCTCACCCCGGCGACAGCGGTGACCTAAAACCTGAATGACTTCTTCGTTTTCAAGGCGCACGATGAGTTTGCAACCCATTGGACAAGCGGTGCAGATAAAGTTTTTTTCTTCCATCTCAGGCCTCCGATTTCGCGTAAATATCCAGGAAAAGTTCGCCCGTTTTCAGGACGTCATCGAACATTGACGGGGTTAGTTTGACACTCACCATTTCGCCAGGCCGGGCGTAACGGTCTGAGCGGCGCACGATGGATTGACTTTCGCTGCGGACTTCAAACCAAACATCTTCTTCGATTGGTCGGCTTACCCGACATTGTAAAATGAGTTCTTCTTTCTCGAGCGCCATGGGGTCAAGATAGTGTGGCACAACATAACGCACATTCTTTCCTGCGTTGACTCTGATGCTTTTCTGTGGCTTTGCCAGCGTGCCATTCGCGAACAGTGCCGCACCATGACCAGCCTGGTTGCCAGCTTCAGAAACATAATCAACCAGGTCATAGACATGCACCACGTTACCCGCGGCGAAAATGCCGGGCAGATTGGTTTGGAAGTTTTGGTCTACTATCGGACCTCCGGTGACAGGGTTGATTAAAACACACGCTTTTTTGCTTAACTCATTTTCTGGAATAAGACCAACGGAGAGTAAAAGCGTGTCGCAGGGGATGATTCGTTCGGTGCCAGGAATAAATTGCCATTTTTCGTCCACGGCGACGGATTCAACTGCCTCAACGCGGTTTTTGCCAAGAATGCGTTTGACGGTGTGGCGCAGCTGAAGGGGGATATGCCAGTCTTCGAGGCACTGCACATAATTGCGCATGAGGCCAGAGAGGTAGCTTTGCACTTCCAAAACGCTTTCAACACGGGCACCTTCAAGGGTGAGGCGGCGCGCCATAATCATACCGATATCACCAGAACCAAGGATGACGAAACGATTGCCGGGCATATAGCCTTGCACATTGACCCATCGTTGCGCGGTGCCGGCGGTAAAAACGCCATTGGGACGCGTGCCGGGAATGCGGATTTGAGGACGGGTGCGTTCGCGACAACCCATCGCTAAAACGATCGCTTTTGAATGGATTTCAAAATATCCTTTTGACTGGCTTGAAAGCCATAGCTGACGCTGGGGTGTCACTTCCATGACCATCGTGTCGAGCAAAAAGTCCACGCCAATCGCTTTGGCCTCGTTGATAAATCGTTGCGCGTAGGCTGGGCCGGGAAGGTCCTCTTTGAAAGTGTGTAAACCAAAACCGTTATGAATGCACTGCAACAAAATGCCACCCGGTTCACGGTCGCGTTCGATGACCAATACGTTTTCTGCGCCGGACTTTTTCGCCTCAATCGCGCTGGCCAGGCCTGCTGGACCAGCACCGATAACAACGACATCATAGTTCGTTTTCATGGTTTACCTCCCGGAGGTCCTTGGTTCTGCGGAACAAAAAGGCCGAACCCTCACCTCGTTTGCTGATTTCAAGCTCTGAAAGGCCGAGTTCGCGCGCTAAAATTTGGGTTACCAAGGGGGCATCGAAACCACCCTGGCAACGACCGGTGCCTAACCATGTGCGGCGCTTGATGGCATCGTAAGTGGTGGCTGGGATGGGCGCGTGGATTTCGCGCACAATTTCTGCTTCAGTTACGTTTTCACAACGGCAGATAACGCGCGCGTAGGCAGGGTCGCGTTCAACCAAAGCCTGACGTTCTTTGTGGCTCATGTCACGAAAACGTGGCCGGGGAGGTCTTATTGGGTTGAAAGTGGGTTTTTCGATGAGAGGCAAGCCAGCCTCTTTGAGAAGTTCAATGAGATATTCCGCTATGGCAGGGGAGGCTGACAGACCCGGTGACTCAATGCCAGCCACATTGATCAGGCCAATAATATCCTCTGAAATTTCAATCATAAAGTCAGCGTGATAGTCAACCCCCGGTGTTCTGCAGGGCGCGTTTCCCATCGCGCGCAGGCCGGCAAAGGTGGCAATCGTGTCGCGTGGGTTAATGTCTGGGATGAGTTTTTGCGCGCCTTGAATAAGCTCTTCCATGCCGGCTGAACTGGTGGACGTGTCTTCTTTATCGTTGATAATTTCAGCGTTAGGGCCAGCGATGGTGTTGCCGTGGACGGTTGTGGTAACCAAAATGCCTTTGCCTTTTTCACTGGGTACCGGGAAAAGGACGTTGTTAATTTGCAGATTGGCAGGGTCAAAAACGAAATACTCACCACGACGTGGCGTGATTTTAAAGCTGAGATTACTGCCAGCACTGTGCATAACCGTGTCAGCATAAATACCCGCGGCGTTGATGACCCAAGGCGCGCGAAATTCGCCACGATTGGTTTTGATGCCTTCGACTTTGTTATCCTCGATAATAAAAGACTCAAAAGCGGTGTTGAGCATAACTGTGGCACCGTTCATCACCGCGTTTTCAGCAGCGGCGATGGTCGCCTGGAAGGGGTCAACTATGCCTGTGGTGCCGGCCCAAAGCGCGCCAATGGCTTTTGGGTTGATTTTAGGTTCACTTTTTTTTACTTCATCAGCGTCAAAAAGGCGCATATCAGGGGTGCCGTTGCGTTTACCGTTTTCATAAAGCGCGAGCAGATTCGGCCATTCTTCTTCACCAATCGCGACGACCAAATCGCCCGGTCGTTCAAAAGCAAAGCCGAGTTCGTGAGAGAGCTGATCGAACATGGCGTTGCCTCGGATGTTGAGCGAGGCTTTCAGCGAACCCGGCACAGGGTCATAGCCAGCGTGGATGATCGCGGTGTTGGCGGATGATGCGCCCATACACAAATCAGCTTCTTTTTCGATTAAAAGCAATCTAAGCTGATAACGTGAGAGAAACCTCGTTATCATGCTTCCCACCACGCCACCGCCGATGATAATAATGTCATACGTGTTTTTTGGCATAAAACTCCTCAAAGGTTTATGAGACCTTTTACTTCCCTAATTCTATGACAACTTGGTATTATTGTGTCATATTGGAGGCATTATGAAAAAATACATTATCGCCATTGACCAAGGCACCACCAGCACATGCTGCGCCCTTTTTGACAGACAAGCCAATCTCATTGCCATTACTCATAAGGAACACCGTCAAATCATGCCACAGGCAGGGTGGGTGGAACATGATGCCCTGGAAATTTGGCATAATGTAACTGACCTGATCCCCGAATGCTTACAAAAAGCTTCCGTTAGTGTTGAAGATGTGGCTGCTTGTGGCATCACCAATCAGCGCGAAACCACCGTCGTTTGGGATAAAAACACCGGTTTACCGGTCTACAACGCGATTGTTTGGCAGGATACGCGCACCGCAGGTTTTATGAGCGCGTTTGAGAAAGAACATGGCGCTGAATCTTTGCATCAGCGATTGGGTTTGCCGGCGAACCCCTATTTTTCAGCGTCTAAACTCCACTGGATTCTTGACAACGTGCCCGGCGCGCGTCAAAAAGCTGTAGCTGGAGACCTGCTGTTTGGCACGATTGACAGCTGGTTAATTTGGAAACTGAGCGGTGGGTTGCATATCACTGATGTCACCAACGCGTCAAGGACCTTTTTGTTGAACATCAAGACCTTGACCTGGGACGAAGAAATGCTGAGAGTTTTTGATATCCCTTCTCAGGTGCTGCCCGAAATTCGCAGCTCAAGTGAATTTTACGGCGAAATCAGCCATACGGTTCTCAAAGGCGTGCCCCTGGCTGGTAATTTGGGCGACCAACACGCCGCGCTTTTTGGACAGTGTTGTTTTGAGCCGGGAGAAGCAAAAAACACCTACGGAACGGGCTGTTTTATGTTGATGAATACCGGACAAAAGCCGATATTTAGTCAAAATGGCTTGCTTACGACTATGGCATACCAACTCAAAGGCCAGCCGGCGGTTTACGCGCTTGAAGGTTCGGTGGCCATTGCCGGCGCGTTGGTGCAGTGGCTGCGTGATAATTTAGGCATCATTCGCTCATCAGATGAGGTTGAGGCATTGGCTTCAAGGGTGGACGATAACGGTGGGATTTATTTCGTGCCGGCATTCTCAGGTCTTTTCGCGCCTTACTGGCGCTCGGACGCGCGGGGCGTGATTGCCGGGATGACCCGTTTCACAAACGCGGGGCATATTGCCCGAGCCGCATTGGAGGCCACTGCCTATCAAACCGCGGATGTGTTTGAGGCGATGCGCAAGGATAGTGGCGTTACGCTTAGTTCGCTGAAAGTGGATGGGGGCATGGTGCAAAATCGCTTATTGATGCAATTCCAGTCCGATATTCTCAACGTGCCGGCTCTGAGGCCACATGTTGACGAAACGACTGCCTTGGGTGCCGCTTTTGCAGCTGGCCTGGCGGTAGGGTTTTGGTCTGGTTTGGATGAACTCAAAAAAACCTGGCAAGCGCGTGAACAATGGCTGCCAAACATGGATGAACAAAGACGCGCGGACTTGCTTAAAGGCTGGCGCAAAGCGATAAGCCGGAGTTATGACTGGGTTTAACCCCTTACAAAAACACAGAATGCAGCTTTAAAATCGTTTTATCTTGCCACGTTTTGAAACTGTCTGTTATTCCTTTACTAAACCCATACAATGCTCTTCAACAGCGTGTCAATTCACTTGACAAACAGTTAAGTTAACTTTATAGTTCACTTCGCTTTACTATAAAGGAATGAACTATGTCTGATGAACTCTCAAAAATTTTGCATGCCTGGGCAGAGCTTGCTACAAGGCAATCGATGGAAAACAACCGGAAGTTTATTCATGAAGGTGGTTATAGCTTCGCGCAGATGAACAGTTTGTTTTTTATTCATCACCATGAACAGAAAACGATAAACCATTTGGCAACTCATTTGGGCATTAGCAAAGCGGCTGCTTCACAAATGATTGAACGCCTTGTGGACTGCGGTTTGGTAAATCGCGATGAAGACCCCCAGGACCGGCGCAGTAAGCTTCTTTCGCTAACCGAAGCCGGACTTGATATTATTCGCGAGTCTAAAAGAGTGCGGCATGCCTGGATTGACGACTTTTGCCAAAGTCTTGATTCAGATGAAGCTGAGACCATCACGCAAGCTCTGGAGGTTTTGGTTGAGCGTATGAAAGCTTATAAAGAAAAATTGACAGAAAAAAATACAGAGAAATGAGCAAATATCTATGTTGCGATTAAGAAAATATTACTATCCTTATTGGGCGAACATTCTTATTGCGGCCCTTATGGTGGTCGTGGTTGTTTGGTCAAACCTTTCATTACCCGACTACCTTTCACAAATTGTGAATACAGGCATTCAAAAGAATGGCGTTGAGTCTGGTGTGCCGGAGGTTATGCGCCAAACAGCTATGGACCAGGTTTTAGCGCTGATGACGCCGGAAGAACAAGCTAAGCTAACGCGGGCTTACAGACTGGTGGAGCCCGGTAGCCCTGAGGCAAGCCAGCACATTGCCAAATATCCTGTGCTTGAAACGGAGGCGGTTTATCTCTTTAGGCCAACTGAAAATAAAGACGAAATGGAAAGTCTTGAAGTACTCATGGCAAAACCCTTGGTCATCATGCAGGCCTTTAACCTCATCAAAAACGAACCGGAACAAGCTAAACTTCTTTTGGGCGATAATCTGCCTGTTGGGTTTGAGCAGATGTCTGCTGGCATAGATATGGCCCAAATTCTGGCGCAATTACCTGAGGCTCAACGCCTGGAAATGCGTGAAAAAATCAACACGCACCTTGAAAAACTCGAAGGCACGATACTCAGGCAAATGGCGATATCAGCAGTTACTGATGAATACAGAGCAGTTGGTATTGATATGGCAAAAATGCAACGGCAATATATCCTGAAAACAGGCCTGCAGATGATTGGCATGTCGGTTTTGGCAGTTACCAGCTCTATCATGGTTAGTTTCTTCGCGGCGCGAACCGCAACGGTGGTTGCACGGGATATCCGCTCAGCCGTTTTCCAAAAAGTGGAAAGTTTCTCAAGTGCTGAATTTGGCGATTTTTCTACCGCTTCGCTTATTACACGCACGACAAATGACGTGGCCCAGG
>CAZTEP010000068.1:0-7031 GCA_964612325.1 uncultured Anaerolineaceae bacterium | reverse complement strand
ACTCCATCACCGCCATGGCATAAGCCACGACCTTAAGGGTGCGGTCTGGAAGATAAAACTTTTCTTCTCCGAGTTCCTCATAAAGCTTTTTGCTTTGTCCGGTCAGCAAACCACCTAATGAACGGTCATACGTCGCCAATCCCTGGTCAATCGAATGAAACATCACCTTAAGAGAGTGCTCTATATCAGTATAGATTTCTTTTTCAGTCCGCCCCGAATTTTCCAGCTCTCTTTTCAGCATGACTTGCCAAATTTCAAACGAATGTTCCTTGCATAAGTTAAGCAGTTGTTCTCCAGAAAAGAAGTTCATCATTTCACCTGTTTTCAATCACAAAAACGTCCATAATATCGTCAATTAAATCGCGTAATTCCTGCGAAATTGTTTCATCAAAAGTTTGGTCAATTTCAACCACCATATATGCGTCTCTGCCGGCCACGTCACGATACAGATTCATCCCGGCAATGTTGAGATTCTTTTTAGCTAAAATACTGGTGATTTCGGCTAAAATACCCACGCGGTCACGGTGATGTGTCACGATTGCTGGTAAATTCGTTTGCAGATTGGTCTCAATTCCGTTGATTGAAGTAATCACCACATTTCCACCACCAATGGATGACCCGCTTAAAACGGTTTCTTTTCCATTTTCTTCAATAAGATGAATATCAACCGAATTGGGATGGATACCGTCCTTTTTCCTTTCTTCAAAGCTGAATTTCAAACCACGAAAGGTCGCTATGGTTTCGGCGTGTTTGAGTTCTTCACTGTCCAGGTCATAACCCATCACACCGCCCAAAAGCGCCTTGCCCGTGCCATGCCCGCGATAAGTCCGCGCGAAGGAATCGTACAAAGTGAAGCGCACCTCAACAATTTCACCATGGACTAATTGCCTGGCTAACTTGCCAAGCTTGGCCGCGCCAGCAGTATGCGAGCTTGATGGACCAACCATAATGGGTCCTATGACATCAAACAAACTATTGTTGCTCATGTTTCTTCCTCACAATGAATTTATGTCTTGATTGTAACATGGTGGAGCTTTCATGACCCATTACGAATCAAGGTTTTAACATTTATTCCTCCGATGAAGTAAAATTGACTACAGGTCGAGTAAAAAAGAATAAGGACAAACAATTGGCAGAATTTACTTATAAATGTTTACTTTGTCATCAGGAATATCCCGACGAAGGGATTTTGTATACCTGTCCTGCTTGTGACGGGAACCTGATTATTCGAAACACATTTGAAACAAACCCCTTACTCATCAAGCAAACTGAAATCCTCAACAATCCAGAATACTCCATTTGGCGATACGCGCCACTTTTGCCAGTGCGCGACCCGGGGTTCAAACAAACTCCCTTGCACAGAATCGGCTTCACCCCAATTTACAATGGCGATAGCCTGGCAAACGAGCTTGGCATTAAAAAGCTCTGGCTCAAAGATGAAAGTGGCAACCCAAGTGGCTCGTTTAAGGACCGCTCCAGCGCCATCGTCATCGCGCGGGGTTTTGATATTGACAAAACTGTTAGCATCACTGCCTCAACCGGCAACGCCGGTGCCGCAATGGCATGCGCCGCGGCCAGCTGTGACTGCACAGCCATCATCCTGGCACCCCGCAGCGCGCCACCCGCTAAAATCGCCCAACTGCAATGTTATGGCGCGAAAGTTGTTTTGGTTGATGGAAGCTATGATGATGCTTTTGAGCTCAGCAAGTTAGCCTCACAAGAATTTGGCTGGTACAACCGCAACACCGGCTATAACCCCTTTACCGCGGAAGGCAAAAAAACCGCAGCGTTTGAAATCTGGGAACAACTCTTGCGCCATTTGCCTGAAAACGAGACGCTCAATATTTTCGTGCCTGTGGGAGATGGCAACATCATCTCTGGCGTAGCTAAAGGGTTTGAAGACCTTTTGGCCTTAGGCTGGATTTCTAAACTACCCAGACTAATTGGCGTGCAAGCTGAAGGCTCAGCCGCCATCGCCAAAGCATTCAAACAAAACGCGAGCCATATTACTCCCGTGCAAGCTAAAACTATCGCTGATAGTATCAGCGTTAACCTGCCCCGCGACGGCATGCGCGCCGTGCGTTCAGTACAACGCGCCAATGGCTTTTACGTGGTCGTGAGCGATGAGGAAATCCTGAAGGCCATTTCAGATTTAGGAAGAATCGGCATTTTCGCTGAACCTGCCGCCGCGGCAGCTTATGCCGGATTAAAACACGCTGTTCAAAACCATCAAATTAATCCGGGCGAGACTAATTTAGCGCTCATCACCGGTAGTGGACTGAAAGACGTCCAAGCCGCTATGCGTGCCACCCAAGCCGCGTCCATCATCGAAGCAACCATTCAAAACCTTAAGGAGGTTATACGTGCCTAAACCCGTGTACACTGTTATTGCCCCCATCTACAACGAAATTGAAAACATACCCCATCTTTATTCCCGTGTTACCGACGTAATGGAACAAACCGGCCAACCCTGGGAACTGGTGTTGGTAGACGACGGAAGCAAAGATGGTTCCACTGATACCTTGCGTGAACTTGGCAAAAAAGATAAGCGGGTAAGACCGGTTATTTTCGCGCGCAACTTTGGTCACCAGATTGCTGTTTCAGCCGGCATGGACTACGCCCGCGGTGATGCTATCGTCATAATCGATGCGGATTTACAAGACCCCCCTGAAGTCATCCTTGAGCTTATCGAAAAATGGAAGGAAGGTTACCAGGTGGTATACGCTGTGCGCTCTGAGCGAGAAGGTGAAAGCTGGTTCAAACTAACCACAGCGTCCTTGTTCTACAAATTTATCCAAAAAATCACCGATGTTGACATTCCGCTTAACACCGGTGATTTTCGCCTGCTTGATCGCAAGGTGCTTGATGTGATGAACAGTATGCCCGAACGCAACCGCTTTTTGCGAGGCATGAGCTCCTGGGCTGGCTTTAAACAAGTGGGTGTGGAATACAAACGCCACGCGCGTTTTGCCGGAGAAACCCACTATCCCCTCAAAAAAATGATTAAATTGGCAATGAACGCCATAACAGGTTTCTCGTATTGGCCACTTCAACTGCTCAGCAAAGGTGGCGTGGCATTGGTCATTCTCAGCCTGTTGCTTTTGGTGCTTTATCTTATTCTTGCCTTGTTAGGCAAGGTCGCTTTGACTTATGTTCTTGCCACATGGCTCACACTCATTTTCCTCACTGGAGTCTTGCTGATTGGTATGGGCATTTTGGGCGAATATCTTGGCCGAATTTACGACGAAGCCAAAGGACGACCACTCTATATCGTCGCTGAGGCACCTGATGAGGAAAACTAATCCCCTTCACTAAGGAGTTCATATGAAAATTGATTTGACAATCTACCCTGACAAACTTGAACGCGCGATTCAACGCGCCCGCGAACGCAAGTTCATCATCCCCACCATGGCTCAACAAAAAGATCCGAGCCTCATCCCGCAGGACATCAAAGACCGGCTTCAAAACATTGGTTTATGGGACCTGCACCCGCTGAACCTATTCCGTATCACCTGGTACAACGAACCTGTTGCCTTTGGCGGGGGCTTTGGTGGCTTAAACTTCATTGAGTTTCCCTCTGTTTTCACTGGGGTGAACGCGCGGATTATTGCTTTGGTAGGCAAGTGGTTCCCAACCGGTGTGCATAAAGTTGGTGCTGCCTATGGCTGCATGGTACCCCAATTGGTCACCGGACAATTCGACCCCACCACACAAAAAGCGGTGTGGCCCTCAACTGGAAACTTCTGTCGGGGTGGCGCATTTGACACCTCCTTATTGGGTGGAAAGGCAATTTCTATTTTGCCAGAAGGCATGAGCAAGGAACGTTTTGACTGGTTACGTGGAATTGGCAGTGAGGTCATTCCCACACCCGGTACCGAGTCGAACGTTAAGGAAATCTTTGATAAATGCTGGGAACTGCGCGCGAGTGGTGAAGATTTGGTCATCTTCAATCAATTTGATGAGTACGGCAACTACCTCTGGCATTATCAGGTTACCGGAAACGCTTTCGTTGACTTGGCACATCAGGTACTTGGTCCAAAGGATAATATCACCGCTTTCACCTCTGCCACTGGCTCCGCAGGCACCATCGCCGCGGGTGATCGCCTGAAACAAGAATTCCCAGGCATGAAAATCATCGCCAGCGAAGCCACTCAGTGCCCCACGATGTTGTACAACGGGTTTGGCGCTCATATTATTGAAGGCATCGGCGACAAACACGTGCCTTGGATTCACAACGTCAAGAATACCGACTTCATCACTGATATTGACGATGTTGCCGTTGCTCGGCTTGCACGACTCTTCAACAAGGAAGAAGGCCAACAACACCTGATTGATGAAGGCGTTGACCCCAACCTGGTTCACAAGTTGGGTCTGTTAGGTTTCTCGAGCATTGCCAATATTCTTTCCGCGATGAAATTCTCGAAATTCCATGAGCTTAACGAGCGCGATATCGTCCTGACCGTCTTAACCGACTCAATGGAACTTTATCAAAGTCGTATCGTTGAGATGGATGAAGAATTTGGTCCTTACAAGCGTGATTTTGCCATTGCCGATAACGCCCGCTACCTCAAAGGTCAGGCCTCAGGTGATATGGTTGAGTTAGGCTATTGGGATCGCAAGCGTATCCACAACCTCAAGTATTACACCTGGATTGAACAACAAGGAAAAACCTACGAAGAGATTCAGGCGCAGTGGTATGATCCGGATTTCTGGCTTGAACTTCAGAACCAACAAGAAGAAATCGATGCCCTCGTTGAGGAGTTTAACCATAGAGCTAACGTGCAGTTAGACTAAAATGACGTCATTTAGCGAGATACCCGATACCAGCCTCATTCTGGTAGCTATAATGCCCAACAAGCGCGATTTAGACATCGCTCGGATGCTGGGTTGGTATCGGATTCCGCTCAAATCCGCACCCAAAGTGATCTCAGTTGACTATTTAGCTTTCTATCAAACCGCAGCCTTCGATGAAAACAATCGGTGGCAAATCCGTTGGATTGCGCCCATTCTTGGACATGAACTTACCACTCGTGCGAATTTATTTCGTGAAGAAACAGCTCATCCACGCGCCAATGAAGAGTACTTCAAAATGCAAATTGGGGGTTTAATCGAACTTAAAAACCCAATTAGAGCCACTGATTGGAAACGTATCACTTTCTTTTACACAACAGGCAAACGATGCAAAGAAGCTGAAACTATCAATGACCTGCCCGTGCATGACGAAGAACGTCAAATTTTGTGGCGCAGCTTGCGCGAACGGGCCCTGCGAAGCCAGGAATACAACGCCCAGGAATTACCCGAAATGGCAATCGACCCAGGCATTCTCGCTTTCCTCAGTGGACTGGCAAAATAAGGTTGGCGTATGAAAAAAACACTTATCAAAAACGGCACACTCATTACCGCAGAAAAGATGTGGAAAGCTGACATCTTAATTGAGGGTGAAGTGATTAGTCAAATTGAACCCTGTATAGACGACCCTGATGCTGAACTATTAGACGCTGAGGATATGTTGGTCATGCCAGGGGGCGTTGACCCACACGTGCACCTTTCCCTGCCAATGTTCGACACAATCTCATCAGATGATTATTACACTGGTGGAAAAGCAGCTGCGTTCGGTGGCACAACCACGATGATTGACTTCGTAAGCCTCGAACCAGAAGGGATTGGTCTCAGTGTTGAAAAGCATCACGCTCAAGCCGACCCTACCGTCAGCATTGATTACAGCGCGCATATGAACATGACCCAATTTAATGATGCAATTGCTGAGGAAATAGCCACTCTTCCAGAACTTGGAATCACAAGCCTTAAAATGTTCACCGCTTATAATGGTCGCCTGCGCCTTGATGATGGCAAAATCTTTAAAGTGATGCGCATCGCTGGTAAACATGGCATTCTTCCAATGATTCATGCCGAAAATGGCGATGTTATTGAAGTTTTGGTAGCTGAAGCCCTTCAAAACGGACAAACCTCCCCCATTTATCATGCCCTCACTCGCCCTGCATGGGGTGAAGTGGAGGCCAGTTTGCGCGCGATGGCCATCGCCGCCCAGGCTGACAGTCCAGTTTACTTAGTACATATGAATGTTGCGGGGGAGGTTGACCAGCTCACTTACAGCCGCGATAAAGGTATTAAAGCTATGGGTGAAACCTGCCCGCAATACCTCTTTTTCACTGAAGACGATTTACGTGCAGAAGATGGTGCGAAGTATGTTTGCTCACCACCATTACGTACAAAAAACGACCATAACCGCCTTTGGCAAGCGCTTGAAAACGATGAAATTCAGGTGCTCGCCACAGATCATTGTCCTTTCTATTATGATGGCAGACAAAGCATCAACTATGAAGGTCAGAACATCGCCATTCCAGGCAAAGAACTTGGCAAAGACAATTTCACTCTAATTCCAAATGGTTTGCCTGGCTTAGCCGATCGTTTGCCAGTCTTTTGGAGTACCGCGGTCAATACCGGAAAAATTACACCAACCCGATTCGTCGCGCTTTGTGCCACCAATCCAGCTAAAATATTTGGATTATACCCACAAAAAGGCACTCTTCAAGTTGGCTCAGATGCGGATATTGCCATCTGGGACCCTCATAAAACTGTAAAATATGGCAGAAACCTTGCCAAACACAGAACTGATTACAACCTTTATGAAGGCATGCAACTGACTGGCTACCCAGTAAGAGTCCTATTACGTGGCAAGACAATTGTTGATGGTGAAAACTGGCACGGAACTCATGGCGGTGGAAAATTCCTTCACCGAAATACTGGCATGCTACTCTAAGTTAGAATAAAGCTAATGGCATTTTTTATCGTCTTCGGACTTCTAACACTTGCAAGCTTTATCATCCTACTCCTTCAACGTGACAAGCCCCGGGTTGGTACAGCTTGGGCAGTGGCTTTAATCGCCTCCGGTTTAGCTTGGCTTGTTTTATTTCTGTTGCGTCTTTATTTACCCCTCTCGCTTGATTTATTAACCTGGCAACCTAAGGATCTTTTTGAGGCGACCATAGCTTTGCGTTTGGATTACTACA
>CAZTEP010000067.1:0-7077 GCA_964612325.1 uncultured Anaerolineaceae bacterium | reverse complement strand
AACGTCTTTTTTGATACATAAACTTAACACCCTCATTTCAATGCCGTGTGTTTTGATGTTCTATCCGCTAAAGATGTTTTTTGAGTGAAAGTGTGAAACTGCGGTTTTATTAATTAGTTTGGTTAAATTGAAGTGTAAATCGCTTATAATCATAAATAACACTTATCAAGAAACAAGGTTTAGAATGAACACTGTAATTTTACTCAAACTCGTCATTGTAACTTTCACAATGCAATTTTTGCCAGGTTGGGCTTTGTTAAGCTTAGGTGGGTATTGGAAAAAATTGAGCACAATCCAACGTTGGATTGTGGCTTACTTTCTCGGTATGGCTGTCTATCCAGTTCTTTTTTACCTGACGCGTTTAGTGTTGCCCAGCTTTCAGATTGGACTTAATAAGCTTATCCTCTTTTTGTTGTTATGTCTCGTTTTTAATCTTTGGCAGTATCGTAAAACCTGGAAAGACAATTTTAAGTTTGAAAAGAAAGACTTATTCCCTACAGCTTTATTAGTGTTGATACTTGTCACACGACTCATTCCTGCCTGGCAATACCCTTATCCCGCCTGGACAGACAGCCTTCACCATAGCATCATAACAAAATTGGTTATGCTCAACGGCAAATTGCCAGACACGATGCTTCCTTTTGATCCAGCCAGTTTGAGAAGCTATCATCTGGGTTTATACAGTCTAACCGGTTCTCTGGGCTTGTTATCCAGTGTTTCTCCTCATACTGCCTTGCTCTATTACTCGCAAATAACGAATGCCTTTGCGGGTTTGGCTGTATTCATTTTTCTTGATAAAAAAATCGGGCGTGTTGCCGCTTTGATTGGCATGGTTTTTGTGGGTCTAATTAGTTTCCAGCCAGCGCTGTATTTTAACTGGGGACGCTTTACCCAATTAGCCTCACAGACTATGCTTTTGCCTGCCGCGCTCTTGGTGTGGATGGCTATTGAGCCTGACTGTGCTCATTCATTGACAGCATCCTGCCAGAAAAAGAGACCAATCGTTGAAATCATTCTGGCAGCTCTTTTGATCAGCGCGACCGCCTTGCTTCATTTTCGTGTGGCTGTTTTCTTTTTGCCCCTTTTAGGCTTCATTTTTCTTTTGACTGTTTCCGAAGATAAACTCAGTCCAAAAGAACGCAAACGGATCCTATTGAAAACAACTTTGATAGCATTGGCTACTATCATCCTTACTTTGCCCGCTATCATTCCGGCTTTGCAATCTTTCCTTGCGCAGGAAGAAGCTCTCGCAGATCTTTTGGCGGAATCTTTACCGGATAAAACGGTCATTCCCCTTTCAGAGCATCCATATTACAAGTATGAATATCCTGTCTTTTATGACCTGGGATTAACAAAAGTGGCTGGCTTGTTTGCCGCAGTGGGTTTGCTGCTGGGGCTTTTGTTTAAGAAAACGCGAACAATAGCTCTGTTAACCATTGTTTGGGTTGCTGTATTAGCCATTGAGGGCAATTTGTATAAACTTAACATTCCAAAATTAGCTTTTGTAAATATGACAGGTGTTATGATCATCGCTTATCTGCCTGGCGCTGTTGGTTTTGGATTGTTGTTTGAAAGTCTAAAAGAAACCATCTCACGCTTGGTCGGACCCAATCAAGCCTGGAGAAATATCCAACCTACCTTATACTGGATGATTGCTTTCATTGCTATGCTTTTTGTTACAGAACGGATAAACACAATCGAACCTTATCGGCATTTTATGAGCGATGATGATCAGCGAGCTATGCTTTGGCTCAAAGAAAACACGCCCGCAGATTCCATTGTTGCAGTAAACACGCAATATTGGTCTGGTGAGCTTTTTCATGGCACGGATGCAGGCTATTGGATTCCCTATTTCGCAGAACGCGATACGACAACGCGCACCATGATGTCGGTTGACGCGCCAGATTATGCCAGTGTAATACAACGCAATGCTTTGGTTTACTCGCTTTACTTTGCCGGTGATGAAATTGTGGATACCCAGGCTCTTTGTGATATGGACGTGACGTACCTTTATAGTGCTAAAGATGCGCCTTTCACAAACATGGATTTCAATATCGAAGCTTTAATAAACAGTCCAGGCGTGAAACTTATTTATGATCAAAATGGTGTTCAGATATTAAACCTTTGTTCAAACACAGTTGAACTTGTTAATCTGCAAGATTAAAGATGCGGTATTTTCTGGTTATTGACATGATTTGCGCCTTAATTGTTTATTGTATCAACGTCCTTACTCTGTATTAATTGATAGTTTGCAATAAAAGCTGATCCAAAATACTTTTTAAAAGACTTCTTCAGATAATGAACTGTATGTAGGGCTTAGTAGTGGGAGGAATGTTCTTAGGATTTGTTTCGAGAGAAGAAGAGCTATCTGTTGACTTTACCAAAACTTTACAATGCCAAGATATCCCCAAAATACCCATCATTTACAATCACAGCGTAAACATAAAATAGGAGAAAAAACAATGAAAAAACTAACAAGTCTTGTACTGGTGATTTTTGCGCTTATGTTGGCTGTGACCGCATGTGGCACAAAAAGCACTCCCACCACCGTTGCCCCCAAACCCACGGAGGCACAAAAACCCGCTGAGCCTACCAAAGAACCTGAGGTTGTCGCTCCAGTTGAAATCGTGGTTGTTTCACGTGAAGAAGGTTCTGGAACCCGTGGCGCTTTTGTTGAACTTACCGGCGTTGAAGGTAAAGACGCAAATGGCAACAAAGTTGACAACACCTATATTGAAGCTGTCATCCAAAACAGCACCAATGGTGTGATGATGACTGTGGCTAACGAAGCTAATGCTATTGGTTACATCTCGCTCGGTTCACTCAACGATACAGTTAAAGCCGTGCAGGTTGACGGTGTTGACGCAACTGCTGCGAATGTAAAAAATGGCAGTTACAAACTCGCTCGTCCTTTCAATGTAGCTTATAAAGCCGGTCTTGATGAAGCTTCACAGGATTTGCTTGATTTCATCTTGTCTGCTGAAGGCCAAGCGATTGTTGAAGAACGTGGTTATATTTCAGCTGAAGCCGGTGCGCCTTTTGCTGGTGGAAATGTTTCCGGTAGTATCGTCGTTGCTGGTTCAACCTCAGTTACACCCGTGATGGAAAAACTGGTTGAAGCTTATAACGCGATTAACCCCAATGTCAAAGTTGAAATTCAAAGCACCGGTTCTTCCGCTGGTATGCAATCTACAATGCAGGGTGTCAGTCAACTTGGTATGGCTTCACGCGAACTCAAAGATGACGAAAAAGCCGAAATGGAATACAAAGTAATCGCCATCGATGGTATCGCTGTGATTGTTCACAAGACGAACGAAGTTAAGTCCATCACCATGGAACAGATCAAGCAAATCTTCACAGGCGAATTGACGGACTGGAATCTTGTTAAGTAAAACAAGCACCTTGAGACGGCCGGAAACCCGCGAAAAAATAATGAAGGGGGTCTTCCTGCTGGCAGCGCTAAGTTCAATCTTAGCGCTTTTTCTCATTATGTATTTTGTCTTTAGCTCAGGTATCCCCTTTATTAAGGAATACGGGTTGAAAGCCTTCTTGTTTGGACAAAAATGGAGCCCCATCAATTCTCCACAGCAATATGGCATTTTGCCGATGATTGTGGGCTCCTTTGTCCTTACAATTGGGGCAACGATAGTTGGCGCGCCGGTTGGCATTTTGAGCGCAGTTTATCTTTCTTTTTTCGCCAAAGGCAAGATAAAAAAATTCTTTCAATCTGCGGTCAGCCTAATGGCCAGTGTGCCCTCAATTATTTATGGTTTTTTTGCCTTGCAATTGTTGGTGCCGATTAGCAAAACGCTTTTTGGCGGTACAGGTATGAACATCATTACTGCTTCTGTACTTTTGGGTATCATGATATTACCCACCATTGTTAGCATTTCTGAATCCAGCTTAAACGCTGTTCCAAATCGGTATTACCAGGGAAGTGTCGCTTTAGGCACTACCAAAGAAATCAGCATTTTCAAGACAATGATTCCTGCAGCGAAATCAGGTATTTTAAGTTCGGTGATTTTAGGCATTGGCCGCGCGATTGGTGAAACAATGGCGGTTTACCTTGTCGCTGGCAACCAGGCGCGCTTGCCAAAAGCGCTAACGGATGGCGTGCGCACACTCACCACCAATATTGTGCTTGAGATGGCCTATGCTGGAGTTGAACATCGCCAGGCACTTATTGCTACCGCGATGGTGCTGTTTGTCTTCATCCTGATAATCAACTTCATCTTTTTCCTGGTGAAACGAAAGGATCGCCATGAGTAAAGTATTGCGAATCTTGGTGAAAGCCGCCGCGGCACTGACGGTGTTTACCTTTTTATTTATTGTAGGCTATATCGCTGTTCGAGGGATCCCGGGACTTACCTGGGATATGTTTGCCTGGAAATATACCAGTGACAACTTGTCAATGGTACCAGCAATGATTACCACCATCATGTTGGTTTTTTTGGTTTTAATCATTGCGATACCTTTTGGTGTGCTCACTGGTATCTATCTTACCGAGTACGCTCGCCAGCAAAGCAAAGTTGTGATTGCTATCCGTTTGGCTACTGAAACTTTGGCTGGTATACCCAGTATTGTATACGGCTTGTTTGGTATGATTTTCTTTGTGTTTAGGCTTCAATGGTCCTATTCACTTATTGCAGGCGCGTTTACCGCAGCAATCATGGTCTTACCTCTCATTATCCGTACCACAGAAGAAGCTCTGCTTTCGGTAGACCCACTGCTAAAACATGCCAGCCTTGGATTAGGCGCGACCAAATTACAAACCATTGTAAAGGTGTGTTTGCCGGTGGCTATGCCGGGAATTTTGGCTGGCATTATTCTTTCGATCGGTCGTATTGTGGGTGAGACCGCTGCTTTCATTTTTACCCTGGGTACGATGTCGCAATTGCCGACCAAATTAACCGAATCAGGACGCACACTCGCTTTGCATATGTATGTGCTATCTTCTGAGGCCTTTCATGTTAAAGAAGCCTTCGCGACCGCTTTGGTTTTGCTCGTAATCGTCCTTGTTATCAACAGGGTTTCAACAAAACTTAGTGAACTGGTAAATAAAACAAAATGACAAAAATAAAAGTAAAGATTGAAAATATGGACCTTTTTTATGGTGATTTCCAGGCCATAAAAAAGGCGAACCTCGATATACCTGCCAATGAAATTATGGCTTTTATTGGTCCCAGCGGTTGTGGTAAATCTACAATGTTAAAATCGCTTAATCGCATGAACGACCTCATTGAAAACTGTAAAATTACTGGAAACATCTTAATTGACGATAAAGATATCTATGCGCCAGGTGTGGATGTAAACGCTTTGCGTAAAAAAGTAGGTATGGTTTTTCAAACGCCTAATCCCTTCCCGATTAGCATCTATGACAATATCGCTTATGGGCCACGTGTGCATGGTATTCGTAATCGAGCGAAATTGGACGATATCGTCGAGGATAGCTTGCGTAAAGCTGCGGTTTGGGATGAGTTAAAGGATGAATTGAAAAAGAATGCCTTGCAGATTTCAGGAGGCCAACAACAACGTCTTTGCATCGCGCGCGCTTTAGCCGTGCAACCCGACATCTTGTTGATGGATGAGCCAACCTCTGCGCTTGACCCCATTTCGACAAGTAAAATTGAAGATTTGGTAAACACGCTCAAAGAAAAGTATACTATTGTTATAGTAACCCATAACATGCAACAAGCTGCCAGAATTTCAGATAAAACAGCGTTTTTCTTAACCGGTGAAATTATAGAAACTGGCGAAACGGGACAAATTTTTTCATACCCTAAAGATGAACGGACTGAAAATTACATTACAGGACGCTTTGGGTAGGTGGTGAATGATGAGAATGAAATATTTTAAAGAACTTGAAGAGCTTAAAACAGAAGTAATTCTTTTTGGCTCATATATTGAAGGGATGAGTCGCACCCTACAAAAGGCTTTCATTGAAGGCGAGTATGAACAGGTGATGCAGTTGGTTCATGAAGAGTCGACTATTCGGTCAAAAGAAAGAAAAATTGAAAATGACTGCTTGCGCATCATGAGTACACAACAACCTGTGGCCAAAGACCTGCGGTTTATCTCTTCCGTGCTCAAAATAGCCAACAGCCTGCAGAGAATCGGCGAACATATCATTGAAATTGTTGAACTCCTTGACTTCATTGACCCGATTAACGACATTTTCGCTATAAATCATCTGATTGAGATGAATGCGAAAGTGATGGTTATGCTTAAGAAAAGCCTTGATTCCTTTATCGAAAACGACCTTGCGTTGGCACAGGAAGTGATAGACAGTGACAATGAAGTAGATGCGCTTTTTGACAAAACTATGGAAGATATCGCTGAACGCATTAAATCGGAAACTGATAATTACAAACACTTGATTGATGCCATGCAAATTACCAAATATCTTGAACGTATTGGCGATAAGACCGAACGGATAGCTCGTTGGGTTATTTTTGCTCTCAAAGGGGAACCGGAAAACCAATAGAGGATACCATGATTTATTGTATTGAAGATGATCAGTCTATTCGGGAATTGTTGGCTTATGCTCTGCGCAAAGAGGGATATGAAACGCGATTGTTTGAAGATGGCTCAACACTGTTGAGTGTTGTTGACGAGAAAAAACCGGAGCTAATTATTCTTGATATCATGCTACCCGGAGAAAGCGGTCTTGCGCTTTTAAAGAAGCTTAAATCCGATCCGGACACCAAAAGCATTCCCGTTATTTTGTTAACTGCTTTAAGTGGCGAATATGACAAAGTCATCGGCCTTGATTTGGGTGCTGACGATTACATTGCTAAACCCTTTAGTGTGATGGAACTTTTAGCGCGTATCCGCGCTGTCAAAAGACGCACAAGCAGTGAAACAGTTAATCATGCCGAGTTTGGGGGAATTGAGGTTGATTACCTAAGCCGTAGCGCATATGTTGATGGTGTTGAATTGGAATTGACATTCAAAGAGTTCGAAATGCTCTATAAGTTTATCGCAAATCCCGGACGCGCTTTCTCGCGCGAGAAATTGCTAAAAGATGTTTGGGGTTACGATTTTGGTGGTGGTACGCGTACTGTTGATGTTCACGTG
>CAZTEP010000066.1:0-7116 GCA_964612325.1 uncultured Anaerolineaceae bacterium | reverse complement strand
GCTGAAACCTTGATTGTGGCTGGCTTGGTGCAGGGCAATGTGGTTTGCCAAAAGTTAGAAATCCGCGCGACCGGTCGGATTTGGGGCGATGTGGTCACGACTTCATTCAGCAGCGAAGATGGCGCCTTCCTGCGTGGCACGATGCGCATGGAAGAGAAGATTGAGATTGCAGTTCCAAAAGAAGGAATAATTGCTCCAGATACAAGCTGGACCAATGAAAACGACCAGCTTGATTCAGGGATTTAATCGATTTGAAGAAATAATTCCTATAAAGAAAAGAAATTATTCTTTTATGAAAGTGACGGTCATGCCGGCGCTGCGGTTGAGCGCGTCGGCAAAATAGAAATAGGGCAAAGTGAGCGCGCGAACAGTATAACTGTGGAAAAACTTTGAAAAGCGCTGGCGTTTTTTCTCGCTGACACCTTTTTTCTTGAGCCAAAAATCAAACGAAATACCCATCGCGCCGTGGCGACCGGTAAAGCTTTTGACACGTTTGAAACGAAAGCCATGTTTTTTGAGCAATCGCGTAAGGGCTTTGGTTTTGTAGACAGAGTAATGGCGGGGGACGTCCCAGCCTGACCAGGCATCCTTGAACCAGTGGCGGTCCCATGATTCTGGGTTGGGCAAACCCAAGAGCAAAACACCTCCCGGTTTGAGAATTTTATGAATGATTTGTAAAGTTTCTTCGGGGTTGGGCAAATGTTCAAAGACATCCCAAAGGGTCACCAGGTCGAATTGATTAGCTTCGTAACTATCAGCTTGCAAGTAGTCGTGTGTCACGTTTAATTCCAGCTTTTCTTTGGCATAGTTGGCAGCGTAATTGGAGGGCTCAATGCCGTAGGCCTGCCAGCCACGGTCTTGCATGCCTTTCAGGAATATGCCAGTGGCGCAACCCACATCAAGCACTTTGCCTGTCGCCATGCCACTTTCGCGAATGGCAAAATCGCATCTTCGGCGCACACCACGTTGGCGATCCGCGCGTTGATGCCATGTTTTTTCCTCATCCACCGCAATGGGATAGGAAATGTAATCTTCGGGATAGTACTTTTGCATTTCTTGATTGCTTAGTTTGGGTTGAGTGGATACCAAACCACACCCGGAGCATTCGTACAGGTAAAAGTTACCATCAAGATCATGCAAGAGGTCATTGGCTTCATAAAGAAACTGCCAGTTCGCGTTGTCACAGATAAAGCAAGGTTCTTTGGGTAATGTTCGCTTAGGGGGAGTAGCTTTTTTCATAAGACCTCGATGTTCTCAATGGTTAACTATCCATTAGCAGATTTTCATAAAAGGTTTGCAAATCAAGCGCTCGGTTTTTCCAGCTGTGTTCAGGGGATTGTGAAAGATGAAGCGCGTTTTGACCACGCTTTTCGATGTCTTGTGGGTTATCAAATGCTTCAAGCAAGGTTTTGGCGAAATCCTGTGGGTTTGGTTCGGAAACGTAGCCACAGGCAAAGGCCTCAACAAATTTAGGCACATCACCAACCCGTGTTGTTAAAACTGGGTGACCAGTGCTGATGTATTCACTGAATTTGAGCGGGAAACGGCCATGATTTGCGGGGATATCAGCCATGGGCAAAAGCAGGATGTCGCAGGCCTGTAGATAATAGCCTTTTCGTTTGTCTTCCAAAGGTCCGGTTGTCTTTAAATCTTCGTCCGCGACAGCTAAATTGCTGCGGCCTATATGAAAGAATTGGATGGGCTCTTTTTCATTACAAATTTTCGCGGCTTGTTTGAGAAGGTCAAAGTCTTTGGCGAAGAAAGCTCCCAAACAACCTGCAATTCTTGCGTTTTGGTCTAAGTTGAGCATTTCGCGTGCTTCAGTTTTGCTGAGAGGGATAAGCGCTTCACGGTTAAAGCCATTGTAAAGTTGTAATAGCTGCTTTCCGCCAAATCCCATTTCAGTGGCCATATTAAAAAGTTGGCTGCATATGGTGGTAGTGGCCTTTGTTTTCAGGCGCAGCTGGCGTTCGTTGTAGGTTTCCAGGGGCCTAAGGATCATACGGCTGAGTGGGTTGTTACGTTCTTCAACTGATCCACCCCGTCCAAACCAGTCTGCCCAATCGTTGACTATAATGGCTCCGTTACGCTCCGCTTTAAAGGCAGGTATTGCGCAGGTAGGACGCATTTCAAACGCGTGAACGATGTCAAATTTGTGTTTACCCACCCAGCGTTTTCTGGCAAAAGCTTCAGAAAGGTTGTAACCATTTAAAAAATGAAACTTCCATGGAAACCCCAAATGTCGGAGTGTACCAACGCCTTGATATTGAAATTTTTTATCATAAGAAGCGAACATCACCGTTACATCATGACCTAACTGGCAGAATTCGCTGGCTAAAAGTACCGCGCGAATATTTGTGCCAAAACCGAATTTGTTGAAGGTAGTGAAAAGGATTTTCATGCGTTTTGCTCCTCATCAACCTGATTGGGTAATGTGGTTTTTGTGTGTCGTGTGCGATAAAGCTGAATCGCATAAAGCAGGAGTAAAACCGATTCACAAAGAATAAAAATGGCAATCATGCCTTCAAGACCATATTTTCTGTAAAAAACGAGGATTAGAATGGTTTTAAGTATGGATACGACAGCCAGGGGCAGAAGTTTGAGCTTCTCTTGTTGGCGGGTAATCAGGAAGGAGGATAAAGCGATTGTGCCAGCCCGAAGAAAAACCAAAGGACTGGCTAAGCGCAATAGCGGCCCGGAGGGGATATATTCTTTTCCCATTACTAAGTTGATGGCTGGTTCAGCAAAGAAGTACAGGAATAATGAACCAAACAAACCCACACTAAGGAGGAGTAAGAGCGGTTGCACATATAGAGATTTACTGTTTCGCAGCGTGTCAGTGTTTTCGTTAGACCTGTTTTGTTTGATGATATAAGGGACCAAAACATATTGTAAAGGGATGAGAATGGATAGCCCAGCGATTAGAATGTTGCTTGTTGTACCGTAATAGCTTATTTCAACGGTGATAAGGCTTATAAACGCTAACAGGGTAAGGTCAATGCGGTCATATAAAAAGTTGAGAATTTCTGCCAATCCAAATGGCCAGGTTTGTTTTAAGAGCGATTGGATGTGATGAAATTTGATTAGTATGATTTTGGGCTTGATAATAAACCAGAGATATGCCAATGTGCCAAGATCAATTAGTAATCTCAAACCTAAAAACCAGGGTAAAGCTCGTACATTCAGACATATTAGTACTATGGTAGAAACCAGGCGTAAAATTCGCGATATGCTAAGGGTAATTGAGGCGCGTTTGTATCGATCGGTAGCATAAAGATAGGTGTAAGAACTGGAACAGAGGGAATCAGAGAGCACATCGAGTGATGCCAGGACAAGAATAATCGGAATATAAACCTCTGGGCGAATACTTGGAAAGACAATGAGTAAGATAATGACAAGGATCAGGCCAAATAGCAGTTTTACCGACAGCACCAAAACAAGGTTCTTATGACTGCTCTCCTGATCAAGGGCGGCGCGTTGTAAAAGCCAGTTGTCATAACCCCAGTTAATAAGAATAAAACCCAAGCCAGCAATATTAAAAGCAGCAAGCACGTAAGCGTTGAGTTCGGATCCAATCCAACGCGCCAGAAGGAGCGATTGAAGCATCACCAGTATTTGAGAAAGCGCGGCTGTAGTTCCGACTGCTGATATGGCTTGTAGGAGTTTCTTGAAAAAACTGGGTTGTCTTGGTGTTGAATTCAATTTTTCCTCATTGTGGGGATTGGACAAAAAGTGATACTTAATTAGTTGTTAATAGCAGGCAACATAATCGTAAAAATAGCCTGATAACGAGCAAAGTTACTGCTAAAAGCTCCGGCAGGTTCAAGTCCTCCAATAAAATATACAGCACCAGCCTGGCTGGCTGTGGCAGCGTGGTTGAGAATGCGTGTTTGAGAGCTTTCTATATTATGCATCCAGGTTTCGTTGTGAATTGAATAATAACTAATGAGCAGTTGCTCATCTTCAAGTACAGAGAAAACGACTATTGAATCACCAATGCTTTGAACCGCAAGAATTTTTTTGGATTCAAAAACACTTAAAGGTTCTGACCAGGTTTGTTTGGCGTTGTTGCCATTGGATGGTGTAAATATTTGCAGGGTTGTAATTGTTTGGGTTGGTTCGTCTGCATTTTTACTGCTGTTTTGCGTTCCGCCAATGACCATTATTCTGTCATTCGCAACAACCGCAAAGGCATCGGCAAATGAAACAGGACTCGTTGTGCCAGTTGTCCAGGTATCTTTGGTGGGGTCGTAAATGAGGGTGTTGTCGCTAAGCGTATGTCCATTCCATCCGCCAAAGAAGTATATTTTTCCTTCATAACTTGTGGCAGCATAGCGGCTCAATGCAATTGGTGCAGGTTTTTTGTTTACCCAGGTATCACTTTCAATATTATAAACTTCAAGCACGTTTGATGTTTGTCCGTCGCTTAGTTCTCCACCAAAAACAAAAATGTTTCCAGATAAGACAATGGCGGACGCGTCCTTAACAGGGGTCGGTTTGGGTGTGTGCCGAACCCATTGGTCGTTTCGTGTGTTGAAGCTTTGGTTCAAGGCACTGATACCTTCCAGTGTTTCTCCACCAATCGCGAAAATTTGTTGGCGATAACTCGCAGCCGCGAGGTTTGTTCGTGGAGGCTGGATGACTTCTAAGTCTTGCCAGCGGTTTTGAGTGATTATCGAATAGAAAGGATCGGGAGTTGGCGTTGGTGTGTTGAGAAGTGGGGAACGTGAAATAACAATTGAGAGTCCGATTATCAAGAGGATAAGTACAATTGCTGGAATCCACCAAAACTTTCGTAACCAGGTCAACCACTTTGGAGCCTCAGCTTCAATGAACTCCGTAATAATTTGAGGCTCAGGTGTTTCCTGGCGGGGAGATTCAATTAAGCCTGTTTCGATTGCATAGACAATTGCTTCAGCTCGGGATGAAACGTTTAGTTTTTGAAAAATGTTTGAAAGATGAACTTTAACAGTATTAACGCTGATGAACAGTTCAGAGGCAAGTTCTTTATTGCTTTTACCCTGAGCTACAAGTTTCAATATCTCAAGTTCGCGATTGCTGAGTGGGTTTTCTTCAATCATTTTTTACCTAATGCTGTAATTATAAGCGATATTATCATAGGGTTGCATGCAGAGAGTTAAAAACAAACGCACTGTGAAATGCGTTTATTAATATTTTAGGTTTACTCTTCTCTGGACTAATAAGTTTATGAGTGTTTGCATTGAGAAACGTGTCATTTAAAAATAGGGAAGATGATGAATTGGTATGGCATGCCTGGTGTCAGGGTGTTTTGACTGGTGTAAGATCTTCGACCCTGACCGCCATATTGTTCAGCTTCACTTGCAAGGCGTGGGCGCCCACCTTGGGTAGGCGAATGCCAGTTGATATCAACATCTCTAAAGGTAATATCAACGGCTTTGCCGAAACAATAGTATCTACACTCAGTAAGTGTTTCTTTTTCAACAACCATAAAGTGTAAATGGTGTCCAGTACTTGGGCCTGTATTATCAGCTTTACCTATAAATTGACCTTGGTTGACAAATACACCAGCATTTTTTAAGTTGCTGGGAATGCTATCGTTAGCAAGATGAAGATAAATTTGATAAGTCCATGGACTTGTACTGCGATCTTCAAGTGTGATGGAGTTCATACAGTTTTTGTTGTTGTTTGCACACGTATCACGCCAGTGGTATACAAAGCCACCTTTGGAAGCCACAATATCAAACATTGTGCCGTCAGCAAAGTCGAAAGCATGATAGCAATAATTGGTTGGTGTACAAGAGGTGTGACCAACAGACCAAGTGAGCCGTTTAGTCTGACCTGCTGCCCAGGGCAGGTAATATCCACCATAAACGATTCCTGAAGGTGCTTTTTGATCGGTACCGATGAATATGCTGTCGGCCAACTCGGTATCGCCAAAGTCTGACGCCAAGAGATAATCACCAAAATCTTCATCAATCGCGGTATGTAAAGACCATTGTTTATTTGTCGCGTTTAATGTTGCAAGAATCAATAAAGGTTCGCGGGCAAGGATCTCACCATCGCTGTCAGTTTCTACCATCCAGAGTATAGCTTGGGTATTATCTTCATTAAATTGAATATCAGAAAGTCGCCAATCAGAACTGAACCGCTCATTTACTAATTTAGGAAGTTGTTCAAAAAGCAAAACTTCCAATGGACCAGACGTGCGAGGCAAATCTGTTGGAATAACAACACCTTTTTTCTCCAACCAAGTGGGACTTTCATTAAGCACCAAGACGAGTGTTAAAAGCAACAAGGCTAATATTGGAAAAATATACAACCAAGTACGACTTTGTCGTTGTTTTCTATCTGTGTTTGGTATTGTGTTCATAGTTTTATCCAATAAATAAAAGATAAGATTCGTGCTATATGTTGCAATCTTTATGCCAAATCTTTGCAATTGTAAAGAACTATTAAAAAATATGCGTTGATTGGAAATATAGCTTTGTGTAGTGATATACTTTGCGGTGTTTTAGAAAGCAGGACAAACAATAGATGCATACTATCAATAATGAAGCATTAATGAAAAGGATTTATATATGAATTATGACCATCAAAAACCCTTAAACCCATGCTTAATTTGTGGAAGTCAGGATTGGCGTTTTCTTTATCCTGCAAAGGATTATTTACATGATCTTGAAGGCGATTTTTCCTTATGGGAGTGTGGTGAGTGTGGCTTTGTGCATACGATGCCACAACTTGTGGGTGAAGCAATAGAGTTATACTATCCAGAAGATTATGTTGCTTATAGCGAAGATGTATCCAAAGAAGAAAATGTTGTGGCAAAATGGGATCGTGAACATGGTGTTGCCAGGCGATGCGATTTCGCAATAAAAGCTACTGGCCAAATGACCGGTAAAGTCTTAGACGTTGGATGCGCGAGTGGTAATTTTCTCAAAGGTATGAAAGACCGTGGTTGGCAAGCTTTTGGTGTAGAGCCATCTGCTTATGCTTCTAAATATGCCAATGAAGTGCTTGGACTTGACGTTAAACATGGCTATCTTGTAGATGGTTTATTTGAAGATGAGTTCTTTGATTTGGTTATGCTGTGGGATGATTTTGATCAATTAGAAGACCCAGAAAAAACACTTGATG
>CAZTEP010000065.1:0-7141 GCA_964612325.1 uncultured Anaerolineaceae bacterium | reverse complement strand
TGGTATTGGTGTAAATACAAATTTTACATCATTTTACTTACAATCTCAAGTTCCTTGGCAAGCACGGATTTATGCTATTATTCAAAGTCTAGCACCTATACAGAGACTATTAAGTCAAAAAAGCTTTGAAGAGATGTCTCGCCACGCATCTAATCAAGATGGGACGTCATTAGGACTGCTAGGCTATCCTGTCTTGGAAAGCAGTGATGTTTTATCTATCGGAGCTACCCATGTTACTGTTGGTGAGAGCAATCTTGGCCATTTTGATTTGATGAGAAGCATTGTGGATACTCTTGTACAGGATTATGGTGTTAATATAAGAATGCCTCAAGTGATTGTAGGCCGAAGGAATCTTATTGGCCTGGATGGATCAAATAAAATGAGCAAAAGTGCAGGTAATGCCATTTTCCTACGTGATTCAAACGAAGCAATAAAAGATAAGATTAGTCAAATGTGCCTTATAGGCGAAGATGGTGCAAATGTGCCCGTTGAATATTTAGAAGCTTTTGGAGCAGAGGAGAATTATTGCCAAGAAATAAAACATCGGTTGAAAAATGTATCCAGCATGCCAAGCTTTCTGATAGATGAAATTACGGAAAGGATAATTTCTCTGATTTCACCAATCAGAGAAAGGGCGGAAGAATTACTCCGAGAACCCGAATATATTACATCATTGATTAAGCAAGGATGCGATATAGCTTGTTCTCTTGGAGAAGTTGCCTATTCAGACATAGTAAAAGCAATTCCACTTCCTAGGTTCTAATGACAGATTATCCTTTTCCGGTTAAAGTTGTTATAGTATCTGATTGTACGGATGTAGCATTTGTTGAAATGCGTGCTGCTATTGCAACGACTTTCATTGAATCACTTTCGGATATTAACTTATCTCCACAAATAGAGCCTTTAGTGCCTTGTGTACCTTTTTCTTTGACAAATGCATCTTTCCTCACACGATTGGTGGCAGAGACAGCCACTCCTAACACACTGATAATGGTTATTGCTAACTTTATTAGTGAAAGGACAGAAAGGATAATAGGACGAACACTGAAAAAGACCCTCTTTTTTGAAGGTACAAATACAGGTGCCTTTGGGTGGCTATTGGAAGATTTTGGAATACAGGATTGTTATGAATTAGACGATCCCGGTTTCGTGCCATTTGGAGGGAAGTATGTACATGCTCCTGCGATAGGGAAAGCATTAGCTGGAATTCCGATCGATTCTTTAGGCACCCCCTTTCCGTTACTAAAGATTAGACGACATTTTCCTGAAGTTGGAGAGATAGTTCACATAGATAATTTTGGAAATGCCAAATTATATATCCACGAGATTTGCCATCTTGAAGGGGAAAAAGTCCTAATTTCATTTCAAGACAGGCGTGTCGACAATATTGTAGCTGTTGTTGGGAAGCGAATGATGTCCTTACCAGAAGGCACCTGGGTTCTTTATCCAGGGAGTTCATTGGGTTTGTTTGAACTAGGACAAAGCCGAAAAAGGGGTTTGCTTGATTTACCTGTTGAAGTAGGAACGAAGGTGGTCATCCGTGAATTTAAGTGATAAAAATAGGCAGTTATCAAGCGGTTTGAGTAATACTGCCAGTTTGCATTTTTGTCATAAATTAGCCCAAGATGTGGTGATAGCATGGATAAATATAGTTTAAGTTCAAATGTTGTTAGGGATATATATAATAACTTTTTGTTAGCGCATACTATTTATGCGCTTGATAAGGTTGGGCATCTTGATCACTTGCTGGAAAATAAGGGTCTTCAAGCTAAAGAAAGTAATGAAGTCTTGGTATCCTTACTTAATATTCTTAGCGACAATGAATTAGTAACATTTCACGGGGGTTCTTATCTCGCTACAGACTTAGGAGTGGAAGTGTTCAAACAAAGAGGTTTTTTTGTTTGGTGTATCGGTGGATACGGGAATTTTTACTCTCAATTGAAAGATATTCTATTAGGAAATATATCGCCGAAGAGAGATGAAGCCGAGGTCGCTATCGGATCTAGCCTCATTGATCAGACATTGTCGAGCGAAGATATCGAAAAAATAGTCATGGCTTACAAACCTAATTATATTGCTGATTTGGGTTGCGGTAACGGAAGTAGAATATGTAAATGGATAACAAAGTTCGATAATATTTTTGGATTAGGAATTGAAAAGAGCGAGGCGGCAGTATCTCTGGCATTACAAAGAATAAGGGAGTTATCGTTAGAAGATCGTGTGAGTATAATCAATGCGGATTGCATGAGCCACATCGAAGAAAAAGAGCTTTCGAGGGTTGATTGTGTTACATGCTTCTTTTTACTTCATGACCTTATGAATTCACAACATGGGGATTTCTCGAAAGTAGTTAATGCTATTGAAAAAAATTTTCCAAGCATAAAATTTTTGATTCTTGCAGACACAGTTAAAACCGAGGAAAAATTTAGCTTTAAGAATCCAGCGCCTGTTTTTACACGTGGTTTTGAACTTGTTCATTCGATTATGGCAACCCCGTTATATAGTCTCGATCAATACAAGAATCTCCTATGCACTCCACAGTTTCGTCTTGTAGATGTCGTTGATCTTGCTATTCCGAATAGTTATGTTTTTGTTTTACAAAAAAAGGATTACACAAAAATTTTTTAGCAGGGAGATCAGGGATGGATTTACTGGTGAATCTAGACGAATCTATGGATCAAGAAGCTGGTCGTAAAGGGGCGATCCTCAAGACATTAAATTTATATGGTTTTTCTGTTCCTCGAACATTCGTAATTCGTGATTCCTTTCAACGGGAATTATTAGGAATAAACGGAATAAAATCACTTCGAGACATTAACTCTAATTTATCTCTACCAAAAGAATTAGAAAAAGAAATAGACCAAAAACTACTGAACCGACCTGGAGTAAAGTATGTTGTACGTAGCTCATGTAGTGTGGAAGATTTGCCATTTGCTAATGCTGCTGGACAATACACAACCTTTCTTGGATTAGACAGTGTTTCAAACATTCTCAAAGCAATTCAGCAAACTTATTACTCGTTAAGTAATCCAAGTGTATGGGATTACTTAGCCTATCATGGCATCGATGGTGAAAATCAAACTATGTCGATATTGATTCAGGAAATGGTGGTGCCACAATGGGCTGGCGTGATGTACACCCAATCCCCTCTTGATACGAGTCAGATAGTTATTGAATATTTGAAAGGGCTAGGCACCTCGGTTGTTTCTGGAATAGACCTTCCTCGGAGAATCTGGATTAACCGAGTTGATGGGAAAATTGGAAATAAGATTCAACCACCTTTCGATGTTTCAAAATTTTATGATACAGCAATGAAATTGGAACAAATCTTCGGAAAAGCCCAAGACATTGAGTGGGGGTGGACAGACAAATTAATTCTATTTCAATCTCGAGATATTATTTGTAATAAGGTTTTTTTACAGAGAACCAAGATGCCCTTGCATATACCAAAGAATAAGAAGTTAAGAATCAATCCGTTTAGCCAAGGTCTATCTATTGGGAAATTGGTTGAAAGGGTTTCTGAAAAAAACTTGGGAATCACTCAAATTGCTTTGGTAAAACCGAAAGACAATAGAGAGCAATTAATATCCTCGATGGAAACATTAGGTGGCGTAGTTTGCACGTCAGGAGGCATACTTTCTCACTTTGCTGCTACTTGTCGCGAAAAACGTTTGCCTGGTTGTTCAATTAGCTCAAGGGCAATTGAAAACTTCCGACAAAAAGTAATTGTTCTTGACTGTGAAAATGCAGTGATATATCCCCTTAGCGATCTCGATAATAAATACCGACAGCAAATAGTATTTGATTGGGCGTGGAATTTATCAGAACGTTCGTGTCTTCATGTTCACAGATTATCAAAGACAGAGGCTGTCATCATTAATCCAATAAAAGTCATTGAATTGTTATTACAATTAGAGCGGATCTTTGGTGCTAGAGAACAATTTGTCCAGATCATTAAGCCGTTTGATTTTTTAGAAAAAGAATACACTGGGGTAATTGTTCGACTGCAATCCGAACCGGGATTATGTAGATTACAGTTTAAGAAACCAATTCCAAGTACAGAATTCTCTCGTACAGATCAAGAAGTTCATCTATTCCTAAGCGATGAGAATAAGGGTGAACAATTATTGAGAGACTTGGGCTATCATCCGAGAGGAAAACATGAGCGGGCCATTCTGCGCTACGAATTTGATAATTATCGCATTCAATTTTTCTATTGGCCTAAAGCCACCGCAGTTTATGCAGGGATAGAAGCAACGGATCAAGAAGCGTTGACATCTCTGCTTAACTTTTTGCAAATTTCCACAGAAGAATCCACTTCACTTGAAGGGATTCAATTATTCAAACTCTTTAATATTGATATGGAAAATTGTTTGTTTTCTAGTGAGAATATTCCCTCTGTTCGAGATATGGTCTTAGAGAAAGGATAACGACCGATGAGACAGGTGGAGCAAGAAGTTCTAATTCTCGGGGCAGGACAAATAGGTTTGGCGGTGGCCAAAGAACTTGCTTCGCAGGGTACAAAAGTTAACATACATTGTAGACGAGAAAGCAGTGTGATTCGTGCTGCAAATTATCTTCCCCCGGAAAGAATAATTTCATCTTGGTCGGGTGATTTAGCATTTGGATTGACACCACTAAAAAAAGGTCAAGCAATTGTTCTAGGGGAGATAGATGAAAACAATTATCATGTGGATGAAAGTTCTATTACAAAAATCGCTTATGAAAGATATGCATCTATAATAAAAGAAAGTAATACACCCATTGTGATAGATTGCTTAAATCTAGCCACACAACTAGCAGACCCAGCTTCATGGCCGAGTAGCATCACCGATATCGATCCTTTATCAATTAGAAACTCAGTGGGTTTATTAGCTTCGTTATCGGTAATGAAGGGTCATGCCTTAGCTCTTGATTCACTTCTAGCTGAGGATCGGATTTTTAGGTATATAAAGGTCTCAACTACGGGGTTGGGAAAAAGGGGTTTAGAAATACCATTTACTCATGGAGATACAGGGAGCAAATTATCTCCAAACTTATGGAGAAAACTTTATTTATCTGGTGCAAATCATCAGTTTTTATGGGCTTTGTCGCGCACTTTTGGTAGTAAGGTGAAGCTTATTGTACCTGCGGCTTTTATTGGTTTTGAATTTTTTGAAGATCTCTTTCGGGATAAATCAGAACAAATTCTACGACAGGTGGAAAGCGGGGAAAACCGAAGCTACTCTTGTGAGGAGCTAGCTTTGATTTCATCTCGTTATCAAATGGGGATAGTTACGAAGGAAGAGGTCGCGGAGGTTGTAATAAGAGCCATGGATAACCAAGAAGAAGGAAAAGATGTTTTATCTTCCATGAAATCAGCCTCCATTACGCCAAGTCAGATGGGAGATCGCCAAAGGAGATTAGTTTTAGAAAAATTACATAGAAACAATAACACCGACGTTGATCGATTAATTTACACAGGTAGTTTAGGTATGCGGGTAGATAATGCCTTACACTTCTTATCTGAAGTGAAAAAATATCAACAGAGTCGGGGAATACCTCTCGGGAATTTTTTATTGGACTTTTCAAAATACAAACTTCACTTCTCAACCCAGGATTTAGATAAGGTTAATACTATTATAAATTGGATAAAAAGCAGCGTTTATGGCGCAGAGGATAACCCACCACAGCCATTGGATAAGGAAATCGCTCAAATCTTGAATAGCATTGATTGGAGTGAGGGGGAATTGTTAGCTTATCTTTGGAGAGATGATGAAGTACGCAATGCTATTTTATAGAAACCAACAATCATGAATAGTATTTCATACTTTAAACCATCAAATTGTAGTCCTGTTTTTATTCTACACTTCGTGATTTTCGGTATAGCCTTGATCGAAATCAAATCCATGCTGATTATTTTTTCATGGCTATAACCTTTATGAGAGGAGGTGATTATTATGAAGTACGAGAAGCCGAAGGCTGTCAAAGTTGATTTCCCCGCTGCTCTTGCTGACGAATGCATGCCGAATTAACTTGACACAAACACCAATGCCGTGTATTGTGAAAACCTTCACGGCATTGGTCCAATAAGGGTACTTACAGGAATTCTTACGTTAAAATAGCCTCAGAGACAAAAATTTGAGGAGAACGATTGTCGGTAATAGAAATTGTTAGCAACATCAATCGAGTAACGGAATTATTTTTAAAACAGATCACCAAAGGAGAAATTATACTATGATGTTAAATGTCGATGATCATGATGAAATCACATTTGATAATGGCATAAGGTTACCTTTCAAAGAAATTTGTGATGCGATCGGTACTGAACCTGCCGACATCGTTTATATAGGAGGGTCACTTATTGAAAGTATTGTATCGCCTATTTCCTCGGGCATGGGCAACCGATATTCTGATCTCGACATTTTCGTTATTAGGGACCATTCCAAATTTTTATTGACGAATAGTGCTTACACAGGGAGCATCAAGAAAACTCAATTCTACGATGGTTTTCCAATTGGAGTAGATATAGAAATATATGATAGAGCCTATGTCGACAGGTTGGCTATCATCTTGTCGGAGACTAAAGTTGATCCGAATTCGAAAATACTGAATACTTATTTGGACAAACTTCAAGATGGCGGGGATTTTGACACAATTAACAGTTTTTTATGTCGACTTAGATATTCTATTAGCATCCATAATGATGAAGAATATAGATTACTCCTAAAGAAGATCAACTTCCGGAGTTTCCTTAAAATAATGATAAGTTGTGTTACTGTGGGAACAGACAACATTATTTCCGATTTATTAGGGAATATTGAAGTGAATCAATTGGATGTTGCACTATACTGTACAAGAAAATTATTACTTAATGTTATGTGGGCGGCATTAATGAGCAAAGGCTTTTTTGCTGATAGAGAAAAATGGATTTATCTTAAATTCAAGAACATGTGCGATGCGCATAGTCCTGAGTTCTCAAAACTATATGAAACTGCAACAGATGTATTTCGGGGTGACTTATCTTGCAATGTGGTTTGCAAATCAGCGATTGAAAACGCCTTAATAATTGCGAAAGAAAGTATTGAAACCATACTTTTAGGAGATTTAAAGCTATGATATCTAATCTCAATCAAATATCAAGAGCAGCTGCCAGATCGGA
>CAZTEP010000064.1:0-7220 GCA_964612325.1 uncultured Anaerolineaceae bacterium | reverse complement strand
TGTAAAATTCGTCTTTTTGAGCGGCTTTGGCCTGGTGAAGGACTTCGTTTGACATTCAATACTTTTTCACTTTCTTTTTATAAAAACCCGAGCATATTTAACTTTGCCATTAAGAATAGGCCGTGCGTCTTTATCACCTATAAAAGGCAAACCCACAATTTCCGGGTCATAACCAGCGGAAGCGCAAAGGCCAATAATATCAAATTGGTCGGGATTATGAACATCCAAAAAAGTAATTGGTACGCCCATGAAACCATTGTAATCATATGGAATATCAACAACTCGATCAACATTTAATGCATTGTAATTATCATACTTGGGGTGCTCTTCTGCGTTGCACTTTTTATAAAGTGTGAGCTTTTGGTGACGTTTGGGAAAGTCTAAATTTGTGAACCAGCCTACATTACGGAATTTTACCAAACCTGTTTTGGGGTCGAATACGCCATTTGCCCAATCTTTAACATAATTATCGGGAATTCTAAAGAAGGCGTTGCCTCCGGGAAAGCCATTTCCGAGCCAGATTTTCTTTTCCAGGATTAACCTAAAAATCTCTTTGTATGTTATTGCATTTTTTGGGCCAATGATAATAAAATATTTTTGGTATTCTATAAGTTGTTTAACGAATTCTCTAAAAAGAGAAAAGGGAGGGTTTGTAACAACAATATTTGCTTCGCGTAAGAGCCCAATGGATTCAGCGGAACGAAAATCACCATCACCTTCCAAGACACTCAAGGTGTTTTTATGATTCTTAAGCAGGTACTCAATATCCAATAAATCGGTGGCACCATCCTGATTGAAATCTTTCACTTCAGTAATTTCAATCTTGTAAGGGACAGCTTTATCCTCTTGCTTTTGATTTAAGGTAGCTACCTCAAACAAAGGCAGTTGCATACCCGCGATAGGGGAGTTAACATAGCTGGTTGCAATCAGTTTCTTTAATCCTAAATGGTTGAAGTTTAAGGCAAAATATTTCACAAAACTGCTCTCGAAAGGATCATCACAGTTGCAGAAGACAACTTTATCCCTGAAGTGTTCACGGTAGTGTCTTAGTTCCTGTTCAATATCGGATAGTTGCGTGTAAAATTCGTCTTTTTGAGCGGCTTTGGCCTGGTGAAGGACTTCGTTTGACATCTGAAACCTCGGTTTTACATTAACACGAAATCTAAAATAAGCTCTCTTAAGGATACCATATTCAAGCCTGGAAGACATAAATCACTTGCCCCTATTCACGCTTTAGGATAACATTAAGGTATGCCAAAAGTCTCTAAAACAAAGCCTTCCCCTAAATCCGCCAAAGCAGTTTTAAGTGCTGAACAACGCGCCGAAAAACGCAAGCACTTCTTTAAAGATTTAGCTCAGTTTTTGTTATGCATCCTGGGTGGTTTGATTTATGCCGCATCGATTAACCTGATTGTGTTGCCAAGTGGATTGTTTATCGGCAATATGACCGGTTTGGCGCAAGTGGTGCAGGATTTGCTGAAAGTGTTTGGGTTGCCGATTAAGCGCGATATAACCGGTTTGTTGCTTTTCGCTTTTAATTTACCTCTTTTCATCATCTCGTTTACTTCGATTAACCGCAAATTCTTTTGGAAGACAGCCATTACCGTTGTTTCGATGTTTGTGGCGATGACTTTTATCCCTATCATGCAGATTTTACCTGAGACACTCGAGGTGATTACTGCCACAATTATTGGCGCGGTGATTGCCGGCTTTGGTGCAGGCCTTTGTTTGCAGGCCGGTGGCAGTGGCGGTGGCACGGATATTTATGGCGTTTATGTGAGTCTCAAGCGTAAAGATTTTAGCGTTGGCCGCGTGAATCTGATTATCAGCCTGATTATTTATGTCTACGCTTTCTTTGTGAAAGACATGGCGGTGATGATTTATTCGCTAATATTCTCTATGATTTACTCTTTTGTGGTGGATAAAGTGCATTACCAGAACGTCAAGATAAGTTTGATGATTGTCAGCAAATCTGAGGCTATTATCAACTGCATCACCAAGGACTATGGCCGTGGCGCGACCTATTGGCATGGCAAAGGCGCTTATTCGCAATTGGACACCTATGTGATTAACACGGTGGTATCAAAATACGAGCTCATTCGATTGCGCAGGCATATTCAGGAAATTGACCCGAACGCTTTTATTATTGAGAATACCGATGTGCACGTGACCGGTCAATTTTTATCAAATTTCTTTTAAATATGAACAAAAAGATTAAGATTGAAATTTGTTGCGGTTCAGCTGAAGACGCGATTGAAGCCTGGATGGGTGGCGCTGATCGCGTTGAACTTTGTTCCTCTCTTTTTTTGGGAGGTTTAAGCCCCAGTTTGGGGGCGTTTCTTGAGGTCAAAGCGAAGTCTGATATTGAAGTGGCGGTGATGCTCAGGCCACGTGAGGGCGGATTTTGTTATTCCGAAAGTGATTTTAGCGTCTTAATGCGAGACGCGGAATTGATGATGAGCCATGGCGCGGATGCCCTGGTTGTGGGCCTTTTAACAGCTGATGGCACGGTGGATAAGACACGGCTAAAGACCTTGATGAGCCTGACTGGCGATTTGCCGGTATGTTTTCATCGCGCGATTGATGTGGTGCCTGACTGGCGCGTGGCTCTGGATGTTTTGATGGATTTGGGCGTGAAACGTGTGTTGAGCAGTGGTCAGGCAGTTTCCGCGTTTGAAGGCCGTGACACCTTGCGTGAAATGATTGAATACTGTGGCGAGCGAGTCGTGGTGATGCCGGGCGCGGGCATTCGCAAAGAGAATGTGGCTGAATTATTGACCGTTACCGGCGCTTCTGAAATTCATTTGGGAGGCGTTTCGCGCGTGATGCCGGATAGCTCAACTCAGCACAATCTGAATTTGCGTTTTGGTAACCCCAACAGTCCGCCTGAAAACAGCTATAAACGTGTTGACCGCGCGCTGGTGAAGGCTTTTATTAATAGTCTGCCTTAACATGAACAAAAAACCACCCTCAGGTGGTTTTTTTGATAGCCTAAAGTCAAACGAAGCTAAAGCCTGTAATTGGGGGCTTCTTTGGTGATTTGAATCTCGTGGGGATGACTTTCAATCAGGCTGGCTTGGGTGATTTTCACCAAACGTGCCTTTTCATAAAGCTCGTTGAGGTCTTTCGCGCCAACATAACCCATGCCAGAACGCAATCCACCCAAAAGTTGATAAAGCACTTCGCTGAGGGGGCCTTTATAAGGTACACGTCCTTCAACGCCTTCGGGCACATACTTTTTGCTTTCCGATTGAAAATAGCGGTCGGAGCTGCCACTGTCCATGGCTCCCAGGGATCCCATGCCACGGTAATTCTTGTAGGCCTGGCCGTCTTCTTCGTAAATCTCACCGGGACTTTCATCGGTGCCGGCTAACAAAGACCCTAACATTACCGCTGACGCGCCGACAGCCAAAGCCTTGGTGATGTCGCCGGAGAGCCGTATGCCACCATCGGCAATGATGGGGATATTATGTTCCCTGGCCATTTTTGAACATTCAATCACCGCGGTGATTTGCGGACAGCCGATGCCGGTTACCACGCGCGTGGTGCAAATGGAACCGGGACCGATACCAACTTTGACCACATCCGCGCCGGCTACAATAAGCGCCAATGTGCCTTCGCCGGTCGCGACGTTGCCAGCGATAAGGGGCAGGTTCGGATAATGTCGCTTGATTTTTTTGATGGTTTCCAAAACGCCTTTAGAGTGGCCATGGGCGGTGTCAACGGTGATGATGTCAACTCCGGCTTGCACCAATTGCGCGACGCGTTCTAAAACGTCCCTGGTCACGCCCACCGCGGCACCGCAGCAAAGATTTTGCGCTTTTACTGTGGCCACTTCCGCGGCTTGTTCTTCGATGCTCATGTTTTTGTGGATAATGCCAAGACCACCTGCTGAGGCAATGGCGAGGGCCATTTTGGCTTCGGTGACGGTGTCCATCCCCGCGCTGATGATAGGGATGTCTAAATGAATATCTTTGCTTAACCGCGTTTGGATGTTGACGTCGCGGGGCAGAACTTCGGAATACCCGGGCAAAATAAGGACATCATCAAAAGTAAGCGCTTCTGCAATCAGTTTCATTTAAGCATCCTTTTAAATTAAAGTTTGTTGTGAGAATAGTACCATAATTTGGATACATTTTTAAAATTATTTGTGAGAAATCTTCTGGAAAAGAGGATTCCTGCCTGTTGTAATTGGGTGGAGTGAAGTAAAATTCAGATAAGAGAGTTTCGGAGGCCTGAAATGAAATACATCATTTATCAAGTTGACGCGTTTAGTATTCGACCCTTTAAGGGCAACCCTGCCGGCGTTTGTATTTTAGCTGGGCCCAAAGACCCAGAGTGGATGCAAGCAGTCGCTCAGGAGATGAACTTGTCTGAAACTGCCTTCCTCATTCCCAAAGGAGATGATTATTTATTGCGCTGGTTCACCCCCACAACTGAAGTGGCGTTGTGTGGTCATGCTACCCTGGCCAGCGCGCATATTCTTTTTGAAAATGGTTATTACGATTTCGATGAAACCATTCATTTTCACACCGCCAGTGGCGTGATTACCGCGACTACTGATAATGGCACCATCGAACTGGATATGCCACGCCTCAGCAGCCGGCCAATTGATATCCCCGCGGATGCTTTGGAGGCGACCGGTCTCAACCCCATCGCCGCGGCGATTTCGGATACTCAACAGCTCATTTTGGTCTTGAACAGCGAAGAAGAAGTGCGCCAGTTTGAACCTGATATGCGGAAAATCATCAAATTGCCTTATGTTGATTTAATCATCACTGCCGAAGCGGAAAACGAAAAGTTTGATTTCATTTCGCGCTTTTTCTCGCCCAAAAATGGCATCCCGGAAGATCCGGTAACTGGCATGGCGCATTGTCTGCTGGGTCCGTTTTGGCAGGAGCGTCTTGGTAAAGCGCAGTTTTGCGCCTATCAGGCCAGCGCGCGGGGAGGTCGGGTTTGGTTGCGCGTAGCCGATGACCGTGTTTTTGTTGGCGGTAAGGCCGTCACCGTTTTTAAAGCGGAGATGTTCAAACAGGATTAGAACCTGAAACACCTTTAATATCGATTATTAATTTGAAAGCATGCTTTTAGGCTGCTTTCTTTTTTAACGCGCGAACCCAAAGCAGAAAGCGCAAATGCTATTGTTCAGACCCTAACAGGGTTTGTTTGCTATGAAAGGCCAGCTTCGAAACGGAAAAACAGGCGATGAATCGGTATGCCTCTGTTATAATTTCTTTAGTAAAAGATATTTAAACTCCAGAGAAAAGGAACAGAAAATGGACCTGCTCAAGCAACGCATTCTCACCGAAGGCAAAAACCTCGGCAAAGGTATTCTCAAAGTAGACCGTTTTATCAACCATCAGGTTGACCCCACGCTTATGGATGCCTGTGGCAAAGAATTCGCGCGTATCTTTCATGGCACTCGCGCCACAAAAATCCTTACCGCTGAAATCTCCGGCATCGCGCCCGCGCTCATGGCCGGCAAATATCTCAATCTGCCCGTTGTCTATGCGCGCAAGAGAAAACCCATTACCATGCCCAGTGAGGTTTACATCACCGTAGCGCCCAGCCATACCAAAGGCATTGATGTTGAGCTGATTGTGTCGCCGGAATACCTTGGCAAGGAACCCATCCTCATCATCGACGACTTTCTCGCCTCTGGCCAAACCATCGTCGGGTTGGTGCGTCTGGCGCAGGTAGCCGGCGCGGAGCTTTTGGGCATCGGCACCCTCATTGAAAAAACTTTCGAAGGTGGCAGGGAATTGCTCAGCCAATTTGGCGTGCCTGTTCACTCGCTTGTCTCCATCTGTAATATGGATGATGGAAAAATTGAATTCACCGATGAATATGCCGTTTAACTCATAACGGATTAACAGACATACCACGCTTAGGAGGCTATTACATGACCGACCGCATCGCTATTTTAGATTTTGGCTCACAATTCACTCAACTCATCGCGCGACGCATCCGCGATTTGGGTGTTTATACTGAAATTTACCCCTGGAACGCCAATGTTCGCCAGGTTTTGCAGGCTTGCGGTGACACGCAAACGGTTGAAGGTGAGCTAAAAGGCATCATTCTTTCCGGTGGGCCTCAATCTATTTACGCCAAAGACGCGCCCTATGTGCAGGATTATTTGCTTGAAGTCGATTTGCCGGTTTTGGGCATTTGCTACGGCATGCAAGCCCTGGCAGCCAAACTGGGCGGACGCGTGGAACGCGCCGAACATCACGAATACGGCCTCACCGCGCTTAAGGTCGTAAAGCATAACGCGCTTTTACCTGAAGATCATCTGAGTGTTTATATGTCGCATGGCGACCGCGTTGAACAGGTACCCACCGGCTGGGAGATCAGCGCCAGTTCGCCCGGCAGTCCCATTGCCGCCATGGCGCACCCACACCGCAAATTGTATGGTCTTCAATTCCACCCTGAAGTACACCACACCGAGCATGGCAAACAGATTATTGAGCGTTTTGTTTTTGATGTTTGTGGTTGTGAGGCTAACTGGACTTCAACATGCATCATTGAAGAAAGCGTCTCGAAAATCCGCGAAACGGTTGGCGATGGACGCGTGCTTTCCGGCCTGAGTGGTGGTGTCGATTCCACCATCACCACCGCCCTGGTGCAAAAAGCGCTTGGCGGGCACGTTACCGCCGTTTTTATCGATACCGGCCTCATGCGCCTTGGCGAAGCGGCTCAGGTTGAAAAAATATTCCGGCCCATTCTTGGGGAGCATTTGGTCATCGTCGATGCCTCCGCGCGCTTTTTTGAACGACTCAAAGGCGTTACCGACCCCGAAGCAAAGCGCAAAGCGATTGGAGAGCAGTTTATTCGCGAGTTTGAAAGCGCTGTGCGCGATTTGGGTGAGTTTGAATTCCTGGCTCAGGGCACCATCTACCCCGATGTCATCGAGTCGCAGGGCGTGGGCGACAGCTCTCAGCGCATCAAAAGCCACCACAACGTGGGAGGCTTGCCCAAAGATATGCAGTTCAAGTTAGTGGAACCTCTGCGCCAGCTTTTTAAAGATGAAGTGCGCCAAATCGGCCTCGAGCTTGGTATCGCGCCTGAACTCGTTTGGCGCCAGCCCTTCCCCGGCCCCGGTCTGGCAGTGCGCTGCCTGGGCGAAGTGACCCCCACCCGCGTTGCCACGCTGCAACTTGCCGATGCCATCTTTTTGGAAGAACTCGGCAAGGCGAACCTGCTCACCTGGGACGAAAGCG
>CAZTEP010000063.1:0-7221 GCA_964612325.1 uncultured Anaerolineaceae bacterium | reverse complement strand
AAATCTTTTATGTTCTGATGGTTGGCTGGAACTGGGTTTATTTCCAATTGTTGATACCAGCTATATGGTTGAATGGTGAAAGGTTGCGTTTCTGTCTGATAATCGAGTGAATCAAATTGCTCATGAAGGTGTTCTTTGCCTAAAAGCGCTGTGGTTTCAGCCTTGTTGAGCATTTTGCTAACCAAGGCTCGCGTAAAGAAAGTGCCATCATCTTTCTTTTCAAGGATAAGCACATCATGTGCGCCAATTAAGGTTGGCAAGGAGTTACAGAGCAAATCAATAGCGTTTGAGAGATTGCCACCGATGAGAAAATAATTCGAAAGCTGATAAAGTACGCTGGCAATGTAACTTTCTTCTTGCCGCTCATTGACTAATTTAATATTTTGCAAGTTAATTGCGGTTTGTTGAGCGATACCACGCAGGATGGTAAAACGTTGTTTACCAAGCAGTTTTTCAGGATCCGTTTGATGGCTATCGCTTTTGGTAACATGCATTAAGATGCCGATTGTTTCGTTTTGAACAACAAGTGGGAAAAGCAACACAATGTCATTTTCGCGCAGGTTCAAGAGTTTGGAAAGCTTATTTGAAAATTCTATTGCTGGAATGGCGCGTTCAATTTCATCATGTTCAATTCTATTAAAAATATCTTCATAGATAATTGCAGAGAATAGTTTTTGGCGACGAGTTTCGCTGAGTTTGCCATAAACAGCAGACATGATATAGCCTTGACCGGTTTCTTGGGGAAAAAGAATCCCACCCATTTTTCCGCCGATTAATGCCAGGGTGAGTTGACCGATGGTTTCAATAAGGTCTGGAATGGTGTTGAGTGTTTGGGTAGCCAGCGCAACCTGAAGCAAGATGGTGGACACCCAAGCCTGGTTGACTGATTCAGCGCTTAGGAGGCTGTTTTCAATAGCAACAGCGGTGTAGCCAGCAAAAGAAGTGGTGATGTTGCGAGCTTCGTTGCCATAACGACCAAAGCTGTTTTCGTGGAGTAAAAGTACACCAAGTTGTTTGCCTCCTGTTGAAAGAGGTGCGGCGATGGCAGAAAAGTTTTCAACAAGATAGCCCCGCTGGAAGAACGGGTCGTTTTTATCACCTGTGAGGCGAATGATGGCATGATCTTTTTCAATTGCCTCTGAAAACCAAACATCTTTTAGATTGACCGTAATATCTTTAGGTTTTTTAGTGCTTTTTGCGCTGGTTCGGCTTGAAATTAGCTTAAGTTTTGTGGCTTTCTGGTTCGTTTCCATATTGTCAAGCAACCAGATGCTACCGATGGTGCAAGGGAGCAGTGCGTCCATTTTTTTAAAGGCGGTTTGAAAAAGTTCTTCAAGCGCTATATTTTCAGCAAGGAGGAGAGCAATATCGCGCAAACTTTCAGCTAATTGTCTTCGCCAGACTTCAGAGCGGTACATGTTGGCATTATTGATTGCGATAGCGATGTGCGCGCTGAGGGTTTCTAAAACCTCGACATCTTCTGGACTAAAAGCGTTGACTTTGTCGCTTTGAACATCAAGCACACCTAAAATTTGATTGCCATAGATGAGTGGCACAACCAATTCAGCTGCGGTTACGGCATCTTCAGGTTTGTAAAGGAGATATTGAGGGTCGTTGACAACATCGTTTGAAAGTTGCGTTTGTCGGCTGCGCACTGCGAGTGGGATGAGACCAATAGGTGATTGAATGTCAAAGCTAACTTTGATGTCTTTGTATGATTTAGCCCGAAGACCACTGCCAAAGCCAAATTCGATTGTTTGGGGGACATAATGAACCAGGAAAATATGGACGAAAGGGTAGCCGAATTCTTTGTGCACCAAAGAGGTGATTCGTTTGAGTAAGCGGTTGAGGTCAAGCGTACCGGTGACTGATTTACTGACCTTAGCGATGATTTCTAATTGTTTTCTGCGTAATTCGAGATTCTTCTGGGATGTGATGTCAACATCTGTCTTGGATTGTGAGTCATCTAAGGTCTTGTTTTGACCCGGATGAGGTTTGGAGCTCATATTTTCTCCGAAGAATGAGACTTTTGACTATACAGATGGACGCTTGGTCATGGTCAGGCGATTGAGACCTGGTTCAGGTGTTTCAAAATAGATTTCATCCATCAGGGTTTTGATGAGAAAAACACCCAGGCCACGTTCTGCGCGAATTTCAAGAGGACTTTCGAGGTCAGGAGGTAATACTTCAGCTGCTTCAAAAGGCGCGCCACGGTCTTCAAGAACAATGCGAAGCTGGTCGTCTCTAATTTCAATGAATAAGTCAATTGTGCCGATGTTTTCTGCGCCATAAGCATGATCAATGATGTTTGCACAAGCTTCATCAACGGCTAATTCGATCCCATAAAGATCTTTTGACGAAAAATTGATAAGTTTAGCGTTTTCCATGACAAGCTTACAGATGTGCCTGACTGAAGCATAATTTCCAGGGAATGTGGCGATTTTCATAATTAAAACCCTTTCTTAATCATCGATGGATAAATTATATCACGCCTTAAAAGATATGCGCTAAGGTATAATATTCGAAATGAAAAATGAGAAAAAGAGCCGAAGAATTAACGACATGCAGGAATTCGATAAACCTCGTGAAAGGCTTTTAGCCGATGGGGTTGAGGTTTTGAGTAATGCTGAACTTCTTGCAGTTTTGTTAGGCAGTGGGACTGAGGGGAAAAATGCCATTGAATTAGGCGCGGAACTTTTGGCAAGTTTAGGAGGCTTTCAGGGTATCCATAAACACCATATTGACGTATTGATGGAGCATAAAGGGGTTGGACCAGCCAAGGCGGCGCGGATAAAAGCGGCTGTAGAACTTGGTAATCGCATGAAGATGGAAACGCTTTTGCAACAACCGATTATTCGCAGTCCGGATGATGTGGTTACGTTGGTAGGGCATGAAATGCGTGCCAAAGAACACGAGGAGCTTTGGGTTATTCGTCTGGATGTGCGCAACCGTTTTGTTGGCCTTGAAAAATTATATAAGGGTACTCAGGATTCAGCTGCGGTACGTGTTGCCGAGATATATAAAACAGCTTTGCGAAAAGGCGCTTATGCTATTATGTTGGTACATAATCATCCTTCGGGAGATCCGACTGAAAGTCCTGAAGATGTGAATTTAACGCGTGCTGTGATTGAAGCTGCCAAATATTTGGATATGCACTTTTTAGATCACATTATTATTGGCGGTCATCAATATCGTTCCCTTAAACGTCAGTATCCCAGCTTATGGGAATGACTTTTCCAAGGACCTCAAAAAACAATCGCGGTAATTCTGCTTGATAGCAGACTTTTTGCATTGTATTTGGGTGGATAAAACAGAGCTGGCTGGCATGAAGCATCATGCGTTCAAACGAATTATTGGAATTACGAATCTGGGGTGGCATGTAGAGTGGGTCGCCAAGTATTCCCAAACCGAGGTAATAGAGGTGAGCACGGATTTGATGGCGGTAACCGCTTTCAATATGGCATTCAAGCAAGGCGATTGACTCATTTGTTCCCAAACATTTGAAGTGAGACGTGGCAGGTTTGCCTTTATTATGGTCAACCCGGGTTAAATGGCGTCTGCCAGAATTAATAAGCAAAGGTTGGTTTACTGTTTGTGTTTTCCAGTTTGGTACAGGATTTGCCAGGCAATGATAGCGTTTGAAAACCTGACGGTTTTGGAATTGCAGATTTAGATTTTTGTGCGCTTCTACAGTTTTTGCCAAAACCATGACACCGCTGCTCTCTTTATCAAGCCGATGAACCAGCCATAGTCTACCAAAGAGGTCTTCCAGATCTGTTTTTATGTGGGGTAAACTTTGGTCATAGCCATCGGGTATGGATAAAAGTCCCGATGGTTTGTGTATGATGAGCAGTGCCTCATCTTGATGAATAATGTTAATCCCTTCCATCTACTTTGGCTAAACCCATTGTTTTTGTGGTCAGATAAGTTCGTAATCTGTGTTTTATTTTTTATCTGCGAAGAAGCTGACCGAGAGGGCTTCAGGACCAACATGCACAACAATCGCAGGTGGGATAACGAATACAGGGAGATCTTGTATTCTTAAAGCTGCTACAATTTTTTGTTTGAGTATCTCAGCGCCAGCCTGATTATCACAATGCGAGATGGTGATATAAGGGGTTGGATTTTTTTTGCATTGGTTAACAATGAGATCAACAATACGTCTATAGGCTTGTTTATTTGTGCGAACCTTTTCATAAGGTTCCACTTTGCCATTTTGAATGCTGAGAATAGGGACAATTTTAAGTAAATCTCCAACAAGTTTGGCTGCCCCTCCAATACGTCCTCCTTTGTGGAGGTATTCCAAAGTTGGCACCATAAAGTAAACATGTTCTTTGGACATCATTGTCTCAATATTATGAACAAGTTCATCCATAGGCATGCCTGTATCAGCCCATTTTTTAGCTTGCAAGACGATAGATCCAAGACCACCAGCGATAGTGCGTGTGTCGATGATCTTAATGCGATCGGTGTTGAATTCCTGAGCGGCGGTAATAGCACTGCGATAAGTTCCACTAACCTCAGCAGAGGGGGTTATTACCAGAGCTGAATCGCCATCGTCAAGAATTTTTCTGTAGATGGGATCATAAAGCGCATGCGGCGGTGCTGCGGTTTTTGGTAAGGTGGTTGATGCGCGCAGTTTTAGCAAAAAACTGGCAGTATCAATTTCAGTATCATCGCGGTAAGATTCATTTTCAAATGTAATGATTTGGGGTAAAACTTCAATGCCTGCATTGATCAATGCAGGATAGGGGATACCACAAGTGGTATCAGCAATGATTTTGATCATGGCAGCCTCAATAAGGTCAATATTCCGGTTTACACCGGTGAAATAAACGGGCTAAATAAAGACGCCCAATAATACATCAATTGTACTAAATATTTTAACTATTCAAGTGGCAATTTGCAATTTGGACAATTGTTTTCTTGATTAATAACAACAAAACCACAGTGTGTGCAGGTTTTAGGCTGAACTTCACCCAATGGCGCGCCACAGGCGATACATCTGCCAGCTGCAATCTCATTCGCGGTCATACAGTAGTGGCAAACTGTGCGGCTTAGTCGGTCTGAGAGGGCATAACCAGTGCCGAGTTGTTTCGCGGTAGCCTCAATCACTTCCCAAACCTTTTCTTCAAGCTGTGCTGATTCAATGTCTTGCGCAATATCGTCTAATCGAGAGATGAGCGAAAGTGGGTTGCGAAGCGCGGTGAGCGCGGTCATTCCCAGACTGGCGGCTAAACCTAACCATACCTGTTCGCTCAAACGCACACTAACACCATCAGGAATGCGCATGAAAGTTGCAGTGAGGGCGGTGTGCCCTCCCGCCTGGCGGTGACGGGCAGTACTTATTTGAACAGCCAATTGGTTAGAATCACCATAACGTTGAACCTGGTAGTTACCGCGATTAAAACTTGCGGCAAGGCTCTTGGCAAAATCTTCTGGGTTGATATTACCGTGGTAAATGCGTGTGCTCATAATTAATACCTTATAGTTTCTGCTTTCGATTATAATCGGGTATGAAATGAAAACTAAAGAAAATATATACTTTCTTTCAAAAGGCTTTGGTAAATTTGTATTAATCAGCGTTTTTGTTTGTCTGATTTTAACCATATTCTTATTGCCAGGCGTGTCTGCTAAAGTTTTTGGTCAGTTTCCTACTGTTACGATGCCGACTGTGACCAGCTCTCCACGTGGCGTGTATGTACGGGCATTGGGGAATGTTAATGAAGCTTTGAATGTGCGCGCTTATCCGAGTTCAACCTCTACCTTAGTTGGTCGTTTTCAAACAGGGCAGGAGGCTAAGGCCTATGGTTATTATGGGGATTATGTTTTAATTGATTACCCAGGTGCGCCTGATGGTAAAGGATGGGTTTGGCTTGTTATGGTTGAAGTGCATGGTGGGGACTTGCCAATGCTTGAACCACCTCCGACTGAAGTGCCCCTGGTAACCAAAACGATTGACCCAACTTTGGCAGCACAATTTATCATTACACAAATGCCGACGCGTTTGCCAACTTTTACCGAACCTCCACAGCTGCAAATACCCACTTATCAAATAAGTGATGGCGCTACAGCTACCGGTGGCATTCCGATGGGTTATGTGATTGTGGTATTGGCTGGTTTGGGTTTCTTTTTGGCTTTAATTGCCATTTTGCGTCGTGGTTAAGCTAACTTGATTGTTTCTGGCATTTTAAATTTTCTTTAAACCTGCATATTTTGTTATTCGTAGAAACGTGTTTTTGACGGAATAACTGGCTTTGAGTGTAGGCAAGCATTCTTCCATAGCCCGATAACCTTCTTTTATCAGCTCAGAAGGGTCTATCGTCTCAAGGGTGCCAAAATGACCGACGATCGGTTTGGAAACAACATCGGGATTTGCATTTTCAATAGTTAATTCGGAGAGTCTTTCGATAACAAGTTCGAGAGAAGCATTCATGGCGCGTATGATTTCACCAAACCGGGTGTTTACAATCCTTTTGAAAAGGGATTCAGGTAGGGTATCAGAAAAAGGCAACCAAGCCTGATCAGGCGCGAAATCATTCGGTTTGTAATGTAGTGGCACGGCCACGACAGGCAGAATGGGATTAAGCCGTCTTGCAAGTTCAACGGGTACCGGATCGATAACAGCGCCATCTACAAGGGTGTCTCCTTCAGTATGAAAACTTGGAAAGATACCAGGGATGGCAATGGTAGCCAGTACGGCTTTTAGCGCGTTGCCTTTTGTTATCGAGATTTGGTGGCCACTGCGAATCCCAACCGCTGTAGCCACAAAGGGGATTGGAAAATCTTCGATATTTTTATCACCAATGAAAGGCGCTAAGGCATGTTCAAGGGACTGTGTGCCGGCAAAGGCTGCCTGGCCTGGAGTTCTTTTGAAATCAGGGTGTTTGAAAAAGTCAACAACAAGCTTTTCAACTTCGTCAATATTGGCGCCTGAAGCGAAAACCGCGCCAAACATGCCCCCCGCGCTTGAGCCTGCGATTCCACTGATTTTGTATCCGTGATCCATTAAACAACGAACTGTGCCGATGTGCGCGCAACCACGAACACCCCCTCCGCCCAATGCCAATACCAATTCTTTTGCCATATTTACCTCAGTTTCAATCCATTTAAAGAATGCTAATACCATTATAAAACATTGTCATTCTTTGTCTGTTCAATGCTTGAAATGCAATTGAAAAAATCATGTACAATCAAATTAGAGCTTTAGAAAGAAATTGG
>CAZTEP010000062.1:0-7361 GCA_964612325.1 uncultured Anaerolineaceae bacterium | reverse complement strand
CGCACGCCATACCGTTCAACAAAGCCCAACAATAGGCGCGAAAAATCCTCACTTTTCATTGTATAAACCGCTTCACCATCCACATTGATAGGCAAACCCGCGTTAGGAATGACAGAAATTGGTTTTTGGCTATGCGCGGTAAGCCACGCGACAGCACGCTCCATGTGTTCCGGTCCAGTTGAGCAATTCAATCCAATCACATCCACCTGGAGTCCTTCCAAAACAGCTAAAACAGATCTAATGTCCGTCCCCATCAACATCTTGCCATGCACATCCATGGTTACTTGTGCCTGAACAGGCACCTGCACAGCCAGCTCTTCAAAGGCTAACTGAATGCCTGCCACAGCTGCTTTAAGGTCCAATAAATCACTCATTGTCTCCAAGAGCAATAAATCAACCCCTCCCGAAAGCAAAGCACTAACTTGTTCACGAAACACATCAGCTAATTCATCAAATTGAATGTCATTTAGTTGTGAGTCTGAGCTTGAAATAAGCTTGCCAGAAGGCCCAATGGCACCTGCAACAAAACACGGCTTTTCCGCAGTTGAAAACGAATTAGCAACGGATTTTGCCAATTTTGCTGCTTGAAAATTGATATCGTATGTTTTATCCGCAATGCTAAATTCCGCAAGGGTCAAGCGGTTTGACCTAAAAGTATTCGTTTCAATAACCTGAGCGCCTGCTTCAAGAAAAGACTGATGCACCTTAACGACCGCCTCAGGCTGGCTAAGAACAAGCACATCATTACACCCCATCTGCTGTTCACCACCATAATGCTCTGCAGTCAAAGCCATAGCCTGCAAACTTGTCCCCATCGCACCATCAAAAACCAAAACGCGTTTTTTTAGATCCTCTAAATAGCGATTATTTACTTTTCGGTCTTTGCATATCATAGACACCTCAATAAAAAAAAGAGCCTTCTGTGAGGCTCGCATCAAAAAGATTCTTGCCTCATCTTTCAAAAACACATCGTTTCTGACGGAATTGGCACCCCACTTTTTAGGGTTGCCGAGGCTTCAATGGGCCGTTCCCTCCACCTCTCTTGATGAGTTACAAAAACAGTTTACCATAGCCTTTTGAGACGGTCAAATTATGGAAAGGTTAAGATAACCAGTTTGTTTCACTTGCTTTCATTCAACTGATGGCAGGCGTATAATGGACAAAGAAATTTGTATGAGAAAGAATCCTAATAATCAAATTAAAAACCTCCCCCGTAACCTATGGGCTGTTAGCATAACCAGTTTCTTTATGGATATTTCCAGTGAGATGGTCATCAACATTTTACCTTTATTCCTTTCCAGTGTGTTAGGTGTAAAGACCAACATCATCGGTATTATTGAAGGTATTGCTGAAGCCACAGCCAGCATATTGAAAGTGTTCTCTGGCTGGCTTTCTGATAAAATGCGCTCACGTAAATGGTTAGCTGTTTTGGGATATGGTCTTTCAGCAATTGTCAAACCTTTGTTTTACTTTGCCAACAGCTGGAGCGCTGTAGCAGGTATTCGCTGGGGCGACCGCATCGGCAAGGGTATTCGCACCGCGCCACGTGACGCGTTGGTAGCAGATACGGTTAAACCCGAACAACGAGGCCTTGCATTTGGCTTACACAGAGCGGCAGATACTGCTGGCGCGATGTTGGGTATCCTTATCGCTACTTTGGTTGTTTGGCGTGTTCAAGCAACAGGTGTCGGTTTGCAAGAAAACACCTTCCGCACATTGTTCTCATCAGCATCATTCCTGCTTTTCTGGCTGTTCTGGCACTCATCATCGGTACCCATGAGGTTACAGTTGAAGGTGTACGCCAGGCACCCAAAATCAGCTTTAAAGGTCTTGGCAAAAATTTTCTCGTGTTCATGCTTATCGTTGGCATTTTTGATTTGGGTAATTCATCGGATGCGTTTCTTGTATTACGCGCCCAGGAAAGAGGCATGAGCGTCCTCAACATCCTTATCATGCTGGCTGTTTTCAACCTCATTTATGCGCTTGTTTCAACGCCCGCGGGCAGCCTTTCTGACAAAATTGGCAGGCGTAAAGTAATTATCGGGGGATGGATTATCTACGCTCTGATTTACCTCGGTTTTGCCCTCGCCAAAAATGTGACCCATATTTTCTTGCTTTACGTTGCCTATGGTGTCTACTACGGCATGGCTTATGGCACCGCGAAAGCAATGATTGGCGACCTTGTGCCTGAAGAGATGCGTGGCACAGCATTTGGTACCTATAACGCTATCTTAGGGATTTTGGACTTTCCAGCATCACTAATTGCTGGTTTCTTATGGAGTGGTGTTGGTAAATGGGCTGGCTTTGGCCCATCCGCGCCATTCTATTTCGGCGCGGCTTTGGCAACTGTCGCAATCCTGCTCTTTGTTTTTTGGAAGCCAACACCTTTATCACCAGCAGAAAACAATTTATCTAATCTTCATGACGGTCTTTAATACGCCTTTTCCAGACTCAGCTATAATCCATTGAGATTCATGCATTCCCAGTTAGGAGATTCTGATGAAAGTAGGCATATTAGACTACCGCATCAATTATTACACAGTCAAGAAAAATATTGTCGATAAAGTACCTGGAGTCACTTACGTTCCAGTGAAAGATTTATATAGCTGGCGCAGGAAATGGGCATTCAGGATGAACAAACTACTCGGGCAGCCTGTTCTTTCTATATTCGACCTAAACAATCAATTCGAAGACTTTGACCTCAACAAAGTCGACATCTTGCATTTTTCCAACGGCATTAGCTACGGCAAAACCCCTTGGGTATCTCATTTTGAGACAATCATTCCCCGATTCGCGCACCTCTTGAAACGCAAGAACTCTGAAATCATTCATAATAAACGCACCCAAGCCCTAACCCAACATGGCCTGGAAGCTTTGGCAGGTTCATCATGCAAACGGATTATTGCCTGGTCTGAAAACACGGCCAAAATCCAGCGGGATTTCCTTTCTGAATTTTCATCAGACCTCACAGAGGCGATACTCCCAAAGTTAACCATCTTAGCGCCACCACAAGCGCCTTTAATTAACAATGTTATTCCTAAAACTTACAACAAAGAAAAACCAATCCGTTTTATTTTTGTTGGTGCTGGCTTTTTCAGGAAAGGTGGACGGGAAATCCTCAACAGTTTCGAAAAGCTGATTAAGTTAGAAAAACTGTCCTTACAACTCATTTTAGTCAGTCGCCTCCGCTTAGAGCACTATGCCGCCCACGAAACAGAAGATGACATTCATTGGGCAAAAGAAAAAATGACTGCCAATCAGGATTGGATTGAGCATTACGAAGTGATCCCAAATCACCAGGTTCTGGAACTCTTAAAAACCTGTGATATTGGTCTTTTACCCACTTATGCCGACACTTACGGCCTCTCAGTCCTTGAAGCGCAAGCCAGCGGTCTTCCGGTCATCAGCACAGATATACGCGCCCTGCCTGAGATAAACAATACCGATGTAGGTTGGATGATCAACGTGCCCAAAAATGATCTTGGTGAAGCTCATTACCAGACACCAGAAGAACGCGCGGTACTGAGCGAACGCATTCAAAGTGGCCTGGAACACATCATCAGAGCCATCGCGCAAGACCCTACCGTTATCGCAAAAAAAGGCCAGGCAGCTTTGGAAAAGATTAGAACAGAACACGACCCTGTTCAATATGGAGAAGCTTTGCGTGATATTTACGAATTAGCCATCCGTTAGAACAGAAAACGCTCTTAAAGAGAAGCTTAATCAAGCAACCTTACACTTATTATTATTCAAAGTGAAATCCATGCCATAATTGGGTATAATGGAACTATCAAAACCGCTTTTAAGGAGGCGCAATGATTGTTACCACAAAAAAACTCTTTGAACATGCCTATGGCAAATACGCTATTGGCGCATATAACATCAATAACCTTGAACAGATTGAAGGTTTGTTCAGGGGCAACCTGCAATCGCAGGCACCTTTTATCATCCAAATCAGCAAAGGTGCTCGCTCATACACCAATAAAACTTTCCTTGAAGGTCTCATTCGCGCCGCGGATGAAATTTATCCCCAAGCAATCTTCGCCGTGCATCTCGACCATGGCGACGAGCAAACCTGCTACGATTGCATCGATTCAGGCTTCTACAGCTCAGTTATGATTGATGGTTCCTCTTTACCCTATGAGGAAAACGTTGCCGTTACCCGTCGTGTTGTCGAAGCCGCGCATGCCAAAGGCGTCGTTGTCGAAGCAGAATTAGGCATGTTAGGAGGCGTTGAAGAACACGTCAAAGTAGACGAGGCCGATGCCAAACTAACCGACCCGAATCAAGCCAAAGATTTTGTTGAACGCACAGGTTGTGACTCACTGGCCGTTGCCATCGGCACAAGCCATGGCGCGTTTAAGTTCACCGGTTCACAAAGCCTGCATTTTAACGTTCTGGCGGATATTCAAAAGAATTTGCCCGGTTTTCCGCTGGTAATGCACGGTTCAAGCTCTGTGCCACAAGAAGAAGTAGCGCGCATCAATGCTGCCGGTGGGCATATCGCTGGCGCCAAAGGCGTGGACGCGACCCAGTTTAAAGCCGCATCACAGTTAGGCGTAGTCAAAATCAACATTGATACCGATGGACGCTTGGTGTGGACACGCGTGCACCGAGAATTTTTCCGCGACAAACCAGAAAAATTTGACTTACGCGACCCCGGCAAAATCTTTATGTCCGAATATGCTAACTTTATCGCCGATAAGAATGGTCTTCTTGGCAGCGCTGGCCAACTTGAGGCCGTGCGTAAGTTTATTGGAGAGTAAAGCATGCGTCCTGTTGAAATCAGACCTGATATTTATTGGGTGGGTGTAAACGACCGCACCACAGACCTCTTTGAAGGCCTTTGGCCAGTATCAGACCAAGGCGTTTCCTACAACTCATACCTGATTAAAGACGAAAAAACCGCCTTGATTGACCTTTCGAAAGAAAGCTTTACTGATGACTTCGTTGAGCAGGTTTCAAAACTGATTGACCTCAGCCAGCTCGATTATGTCATCGTCAACCACATGGAACCCGACCACAGTGGCGCTTTGTTGCGCATCCGCGAATTGGCTCCAAAAGCCACCTTCGTAGGCATGGGAAAAGCCATCGCCATGATGAAAGACTTTTACTGTGTTGACGATAACGTGATGGTGGTCAAACACGAAGACACCCTCAAACTTGGCAAATTTACCCTGCGCTTTCTTTTCACCCCTCTTGTTCACTGGCCTGAAACGATGATTACCTATCTCGAAGAAGAGGAAATCATGTTCAGCTGTGATGCATTTGGTTCTTATGGCAGTTTGGATGGTGTTCTTTTTGACGATGAAGCCAAAGACCAACTGCCTTTCTACGAGAAAGAAGCCTTGCGTTATTACACCAATATCGTTGCCGCTTTCAGTCGCAACACACTGATGGCCATTGAGAAAGCAGCAGCTTATCCGTTCAAGATTATTGCCCCGTCCCATGGACTCATATGGCGCGAAGACCCAATGCGCATTGTTTCGCTCTATCAAAAATGGGCTGAATATGCCACCAAACCCACCGAGCCCGGTGTCACCGTGCTCTTTGGCACAATGTACCGCAACACCGAACGCGCTATGGAAGCCTGCCTTCAAACCATCAAGAGCGAAGGCGTACCAATAGAAGTCTTTAACGTTAGCACTGTTCATCCAAGCTTTATGTTGCCATCTTTGTGGACCAAAAAGGGCGTTCTGATTGCATGCCCAACATACGAACGCGCTATGTTCCCTGCTATGGTACATGCATTGGATATTGCTGAAATCAAAAGCGTTAAAAACAAAATCGCTGGATATTTTGGCAGTTATGCCTGGTCTGGTGGCGCGCAACCTGTTTTTGAATCCTACGCAGAGAAACTAAACTGGGAAATTGCTGGTGCATTGGAATTTGTCGGCTGTGCTAAACCCGACGACATTCAAACCATCCAGCAAATAGCACAACAGGTCGCCAAAAAATCAAAAGAGGGCTAAAGCCACTGGTTTTACACAAGCAAAAGCCCTGAACCAATCAGGGCTTTTTTATAATCAGGCTCACATAAGGTATAATGTGCACGTCACTTAAGGAGAAAATTATGACAGACGAAACACCAAAAAGATCGAATTTCATTACCGATATCATCGATGAACATAATCGCACAGGCCGCTTTGGTGGTCGGGTGCATACACGTTTCCCTCCGGAACCCAATGGCTACTTACATATCGGCCATGCCAAAGCCTTGGTGCTTGATTTTGGCATCGCTGAAGATTATGGTGGCATTACAAATCTCCGATATGATGACACGAACCCTGTCAAAGAAGATGTCGAATACGTTGATGCTATCAAAGAAGATATCCGTTGGTTAGGTTTTGATTGGGGAGACCGCGAGTATTACGCCTCAGATTACTTTGAACAACTTTACGAAATGGCCATCACGCTCATTAAAAAAGGCAAAGCCTACGTTGATGAGCTCACCCCCGAAGAAACCCGCGAATATCGTGGCACTTTAACCGAGCCCGGCAAAAACAGCCCCTGGCGCAATCGCACCATTGAAGAAAGCCTGGATCTCTTCGAGCGCATGCGCGCTGGCGAATTCAAGGATGGCGAGCTAACCCTTCGCGCCAAAATTGATATGACCTCCCCCAACATCAATATGCGCGACCCTGTTATGTACCGTATTTTACATGCCCATCACCATCGCACTGGTGATGATTGGTGTATTTACCCGATGTACGACTTCGCGCATGGCCAAAGTGACTCCATCGAAGGCATCACCCACTCGCTTTGTTCATTGGAATATGAGAACCATCGTCCGCTTTATGATTGGTTCATCCAGGAATTAGAAATTTTCGCCCCCCAACAAATCGAGTTCGCGCGTTTAAACCTCACCCACACAGTGATGAGCAAACGCAAACTGCGTCGCTTGGTTGAAGAAAACCTTGTAGATGGCTGGATCGACCCCCGCATGCCAACCTTGGCAGCTATGCGCCGACGAGGTTACCCTCCAGCTGCCGTCCGTGAATTCATTGACCTTGTTGGCGTAGCAAAAAGTGACAATTTCATTGATGTGGAACTTCTTGAGCATGTTGTACGCGATAATCTCAACCAGACGGCACCTCGTCGCATGGCGATCCTCGAACCGGTCAAAGTCATTATCGATAACTACCCTGAAGACCAGGTAGAATGGTTTGATGTGCCCGATTTTCCTCACAACCCAGAAAGCACAGCGACACGTAAAGTGCCCTTCTCTCGTGAAATATTCATTGAATCAGATGACTTCATGGAAAATCCACCTTCAAAATACTTTCGTCTGTGTCCTGGACGTGAAGTGCGCTTGATGAATGCATATTACATCCAATACAAAAACATCGTTAAAGACGATA
>CAZTEP010000061.1:0-7365 GCA_964612325.1 uncultured Anaerolineaceae bacterium | reverse complement strand
TTGACCTCATCAATCGCACCATTACCGAGCGTGGCGAAGTGCTGGATAGCGCCAGCCCGGCTTTGGGGCAAATCAGGGGCAAAATCAAGGTCGTGCACGCGCGCCTGCTTGACCGCTTAAGCCGTTACCTCAATGACGCCAACACCCAAAAACTGCTCCAGGAACCACTCATCACCCAAAGGAGTGGGCGTTATGTTTTGCCACTGCGCGCGGAGTGCAAAGGCAGTTTAAAGTCAATTGTGCATGACCAAAGCGCCAGTGGGGCAACGCTGTTTGTGGAGCCTGTGGCGGTGGTTGAGCTGAATAACGAATATCGTGAGCTCGAATTAGCCGAACGTGATGAGGTAATACGCGTTTTACGGGGTCTCACTTTGCGCGTAGCTGAATTGCATGACAGTTTGCTGGCCAACACGCGCGCCATGGCGGAGCTTGATTTAATCCTGATGAAAGCCAAGTATGCTGAAGAACTTGACGCGGTAGAACCGGTATTGGTCGCCTTTGCAGAAAAACCTGCATCGCACCACCCAGGCAGTTGCATCCGTTTGCGACGCGCGCGCCATCCGCTTTTAGACCCGGAAAAGGTGGTGCCCATTGACGTTGAAATGGACAATGAAAACTTCGCTATTGTGCTTACTGGTCCCAACACCGGTGGTAAGACGGTGACGCTCAAAACTGTGGGACTGGCGGTTTTGATGGCGCAATCGGGCATGCCTATTGCCGCGCAAACCGGTTCAAGTCTGAGCGTTTTTCGTGATGTTTTCGCGGATATTGGCGATGAACAGAGCATTGAGCAATCGCTTTCGACCTTTTCAGCACATATCACCCAATTAGTGCGTATATTGAAGCGCGCGGACTACCGCTCACTCATCTTGCTGGATGAACTGGGCTCGGGCACAGACCCCCAGGAAGGCTCGGCACTGGCACGGGCGGTGCTAACCTGGTTGCTTGAAAAACGCATTACCAGTATTGTTGCCACGCACTATCCCGAATTAAAGGCATACGCTCATGTAACCAAAGGCGCGGTTAACGCGTCGTTGGAGTTCGATTTGGAGACACTAAGGCCTACCTACCGTTTGACGATCGGTTTGCCGGGCAGGTCAAACGCTTTGGCGATTGCCGAGCGCCTTGGACTAAGACAAGAGATTATCGACATGGCGCGCCAGGACATTGACCCTACCGAGCTTGGCGCGGATGACCTTTTGGACGAGATTCGCCGGCAACGCGATTTGACTGCTGAAAGTTACGCGCTGGCTGAGCGCGCTCGCAAAGACGCGGAAAACACGCGTAATCAGCTCAACCGTCGGCTTGACGATATCGAAAATCGCAAAGACGCTATTCTTGAAGCCACCCAAAACAAGGCCGAAGAAGAGCTTGAAGCCATGAAACAGGAATTGCGTGATCTCAGGCGAGTTTTGGCGCGAATGCAGGCTGTGCCTGAGAAAAAAGCTGAACTGGCGGAAGTGGTTAAAGAAGTTGAAAAAATTGAGACACGCCATGAAAAAAAACGCCGTCAACTTCGCCGTCGTCCGCGACCAAAATCAGAAAAAGGGCCTTTAAAGGTCGGCGATAAGGTTATCGTGCGTAAGTTGGGAACTGAGGCGATAATCAGCGCGATTGATGGTGCTGATATTGAGGTGCAGGCGGGCGTTTTGCGCTTGCGTTTGCGGGAAGAGGATTTGCGCCGTAAAGTTGAAGAACTGCCAGAAGAATCCGCGCCTATTGAACCCAAACCTGAGAAGAAAGGACGCACGCGTTTACCTGTGGTATCAATGCCGGCTCTGGAACTTGACTTGCGGGGAAAACGTGTGGATGACGGTCTGGACGAACTCAAGCTATGGCTGGAGCGGGGCTTTTCGGCCGGCATGCTGTTCGGGCGCGTGGTACATGGTCATGGTACCGGCGCGATGAAAGAGGCCGTGAGAGAAGAATTGAGGCACTCGCCATTCATCAAACGTTGGGAAACCGGCGGTGAAAAAGAAGGTGGCGATGGTGTAAGCGTTGTTTTCTTTGACCATGCCTGATTTAACCGCGTAAACAGGCGACTTGCGCCTGTTTACGTATCTGTTTTTGAATATCCTCTTTTATTTATGGTTGTGTTTGTTCAAATTCCAACAAAAACACACTGCCATCTTTGCCACTTTGATTGATGCTGAAATAGCGCGTGGTGCCAGTCTCATCTACAAAAGATATACCCCGGTTGGGGATTGAACCCACAAATTCCATGCCAATCACCAAAGGACGCTCGGGGCGCAGTTCGTTTATGCTGTAAAGTTCTTCAACGATATCAAAAGAACACTTGTCACCCACACAGTCAGTGAGCAAAATCTCAAGGTATTTGAAGTCTTTGACGGTTATATTTGCCGTGAAAACGACCTTGGCCAGCGGGTCAGAAGCGTCAATGATGACCTCGTCATAAGTGCCTGTTTGGGCGAGGAAGTCGTCACTGGCGTAGTCCACACTCACAATGGCATTGGCCAGGTTGATGACAGCTGTTTCGGCTTGGTCTAACCCCTGATCTTCTTTCCACTGGGGATATTCGGCAAAAGGAATGAGATCTATAGCGACAGATTCGGTTGATAATGCCTTTCTTTTTTCTAACAGTTCTTCGTCACTTAATTCCACCGATACTGCCTTGTCCCACTGACAGTTAGTGTTGTAGTAATTTCCGATTTCAGTTTTTGACTCGTCTTTTTCGTATGTAAAAAAGTAATGCTCGCAATTCAGGGTCAAACCATCTGGTGAGAGTTTGTAAATGCCGTCGATGCTATACATAGCGCCGTTTGAACCGGATTGATAAAACCTGCCATCACCATGATAAAAGTAAGCGTTTCGGTACCAGCCCGTGAAGGTCAAAATGGGTTCGCCATCTTGCAGGGCAAATACAGCATAGACGGGGGCGCGAAAGGTGTTCGGTTCTGAGTCTAAAGCAATTTCGCCGATAATTAATTCAGGAAGCCCGTCTCCGCTTAAGTCGATGATAGCAAATCCTGTCTTTTCAAGCGCTTCATCAGTTGACCTGAAACTTGCCTGTTCTCCGATGCCCACGGTACCATATTCAAAATCAATGTCTGTGTTGCCACTGATGATGAACTGATAAAAGTACTCAAGCGTGTTGGCATAAGTCTCTGCCGCGTTAAATTTTGGCGCTGTGGGAGTGGGGTCTGTTTTGGCCATGGTCGGGTTTGTGTCAGGTATGGGTAGCTCTTCTGTTTGTTGTTCGGGCGTGTCAACCGGTTGCAAAGATTCCTTTATCAGGCTGCACGCTGTAAAAGAGGCCAGCAAAAGCATAAATAATGAAATGGTAATCAGTTTTCTCATCTTCATAACACCATCTACCTAAGTAATTATTTTCTCGTCCAATAATACCACCAAACAAAAATGGCATAAACAAGTATATTTCTACACAACGCTAATACGTTTAAGCTGAGCGCCCGTGCTATAATCCATAGTTGGGCGTTTTTGTTTTTAAGCCCATTAAAGGAATAAATATGCTACAAAAAATTGCACGGTTTTTTACAGGGGATCCCAATAAAAAAGCGATCGAAAAGCTTAGCGTGATCGTTGACAAAATTAACGCGCTGGAGCCACAGTTTGAAGCGCTCAGCGATGACGCTTTGGCTGCCAAGACGGAAGAATACAAAGCGCGCCTGGCAAAAGGCGAAACACTGGACGATTTACTGCCCGAAGCTTTCGCCACTGTTCGCGAGGCGAGCAAGCGCGTTTTAGGACAGCGTCATTATGACGTTCAGCTCATCTGCGGTATTAATTTGCATAATGGCTCTATCTCGGAATTGCGCACGGGTGAAGGTAAGACGCTTAGCGCGACCTTGCCACTTTATCTTAATGCTCTTGAAGGCAAAGGCGCGCATTTGATTACGGTCAACGACTATCTGGCACGCCGTGACGGACGCTGGATGGGCGCGATTTATCGCTTTTTGGGTATGAGCACGGGCATTTTGCAATCAGCCTCGGCATCTGATGGCGCTACGCAACGAGCCTTTATTTATGACCCAGACGAATCCTCGCTTTTTGAAGAAACGCATCAGTTGAGGCCAGTACATCGCAAATATGCCTATGCGGCTGATATCACCTATGGCACTAACAGCGAATTCGGTTTCGATTACCTGCGCGATAATATCACCATGCGCTGGGATGACCGGGTGCAAAAGCCCCATCACTTCGCGATTATCGACGAGGTTGACAACATTCTGATTGACGAAGCGCGAACACCGTTAATTATCTCCGGCCCCGCACACGAAGACTCGGAAAATTACTATCGCATGGCCAAAATCGTAAAGGCGTTGCAACCCGAAGATGTTGAGGTAAGCGAGAAGGACCAGTCGGTTGCTTTAACCGAAATCGGTGTGGCGCATGTTGAAGAGTTGCTTGGCGAACCGCTGTCTGACCCTGAACGGCCCGAAGACATCAATCCTGAACAGGCGCGGCTTTTGGGTTTTCTTGAACAAAGTCTGCGCGCTGAATATCTCTTTCATCGCAATAAAGAATACATTGTGCAGGGTGGCGAGGTGATCATTGTGGACGAATTCACCGGTCGCATGATGCCAGGTCGGCGCTGGTCGGATGGTTTGCATCAGGCGGTGGAGGCCAAAGAAGGCGTGAAAGTGGAAGCTGAAAATATCACCCACGCCACGGTGACGATTCAAAACTATTTTAGAATGTATAAAAAACTGGCCGGCATGACCGGTACCGCGATGACCGAAAAAGAAGAGTTCTATCGCATTTATGGTTTGGATGTTTTGGCCATTCCCTCAAATCTCGAATACAAAGCCGAACGTGAAGACTCGGGCATCAAAAAAGCCCAGGCGAAAGACGACTTTGGCTATGAATATACTTATTATTACGCGGATGGCGACAAAAACCAGGAACCGCTCTACTACAAGCGCAAGGACTACCCGGATGTGATTTATCGCACTGGGGAAGGCAAATTGCGCGCGATTGTGCTGGAAATTATGCGCTATCATGCCATCGGACGGCCTCAACTGGTAGGTACGACCTCTGTGGAAAGCTCAGAACACTTATCCAGTCGTTTAAGCTCTGATATGGTACGCCGTGTGGTACAGGTGAGCCTTATCAGGCGCGCCTGGCGCTTGGCGAAGGGCGCCAAAGAAGAAGATTATCAACACGCGCCAGAACTGGAAGGTCTCAACGCACCTCTTGATAAACTGCGCATGCCCGAATTGCGCCGATTGGGTAGCCAATTTGGCATGACAACAATGGACCTCACTGACGAAAGCAACCGCGAAGGGATTTTGGAGCTTTTATATCTTCAGCCAGAGCACTGGGAGCGTCTAAAACCGGTTTTTGACGCTGGAATTCCGCATCAGGTGTTGAACGCGCGCAAGCATACTGAAGAGTCCATCATCATTGCCAAGGCCGGCGCGATTGGCGCGGTGACTATTGCCACTAACATGGCTGGTCGAGGTGTGGACATTAAACTTGGCGGTGAGTTGCCTGAAAACCTGCTCTCAGAACTTAACCAAATTTTGGCCAAACATAGTGATTTAGACCCCTACAACATGACTATGCCTCAGCGTTTGGATGCCGTGAACACGCTGAATGTTGAGCTCAACGAAGATCAACAAGCCGCGGTGGATGCCTTTAAACAGTATATGGAGCAAATGGCGCTGGTGCGTGAATTGGGTGGTTTGCATGTAATCGGTTCGGAGCGTCACGAAGCGCGGCGCATTGATAATCAGTTGCGCGGCCGTGCTGGCCGTCAGGGTGACCCGGGTTCATCACGTTTCTATTTAGCAATGGATGATGAGCTCATGCGCATGTTTGGCGGGGATCAGATGGAAAGTATGTTATCGCGCTTTAAGCTGGACGAAAGTATGCCCATTGAGATTGGCCTCATCAATCGATTGGTTGAACAGGCGCAAACCCGTGTGGAAGGCACAAACTTTGATATTCGCAAGCACCTTTTGGAATATGATGATGTGCTTAACAGTCAGCGTAATCGTGTTTATGAGCAACGTGACCGAATCTTTTTGAAAGATGATTTGCATGATGATGTGGCTGAGATGATTCGCAATGAAATTGCTCCTAAGGTTGACCAATACCTAAATAGTGCGGAAGGCCCCTGGCGATTGCTGGCGCATCTTGAGGATGTTCAGGGAACGATTAACACTGAATTTGGCGTTTATCCTTCCTTCACTTTGCAAATGGTTGCCGATGAACTTGAGGATGTTGAGACTGCCGAGGAACTCAAAACACGGCTAATGACGCTTGCAAAAGACGCGGTGAAATTTGAAAACGACCACATCATAGAAGGTGTTGAATTGCTTTTGGACCGCAATCAAGACACCATCAAAAATCAAATTGCTGAACGGTCAGATGCTTTGGATGCTTATTTGGAAACTTTTGACTCCAATGAAACACGTGACGTGCAAGCGGAATTGGGCAGTTTAATTGGGGTGAATGTGCGTTTGGCAGCTACCGAACAACGCACTTTGCGCGAAGACCCGATGAGTATGCGAGGTCCATTGCGTGATGCCTTGCGTACTGGCGTAACGCTAAATGTTTTGCGGCGCACCCTTTTAACCCTTGAAAAACGTTTTGGTGAAACATGGCCTTTCAAAGCGATTGATTTAGCTAATCAAAGTTGGGAGGAAAGCCGTCAACAACTGCTTGACCAGGCACAAGACACATTGAACCGTCGCACGGAACGGTTGTTTGGCAATAATGGTGAGGTTTTGCGTGACCTGGAAGCCAACGAGACTGTTTTGGAAGAGGCTTTGGAAGATGATGAGGCTTTATATAAAGCCATTCAGATGACCACCATTGGTACCCGGGTAGGCTTTGATCCTCGCTCACGCCGCCGCCAATTTCGTCAGCATTTGCGCTTGAATTATCTCCATTCAATGGCTGAGAAATTGAAAAAAGCGCCTGCGCAGGAAGTAACCGAACGCGTTATTGAGCATTTGAACGATGCTGAAGCGCACCTAAGCGAAATATTTGGCATTGCCGATTTGACCAACATCAAAAATATGAATCGGGTCATTGCACAAACGCATGAACGCTCTCGTATCGCTTTAGCCGAAAAATTAGGCGAAGAACAATATCAGGCTATCGCGGAATTGCCGGTTGATGAAATTCCAGAGCATTTGGTGGAAGACATTCAAGCCGTTTTAGGCTATGAAACTCAAAATCGCATTTACCGTGATTTGCTGCTAAGCACGTTCACTGAATCCTGGGTGGAATATTTAACTGAGATGGAAGCGTTGCGTGTATCTATCAGAATGGAATCTTATGCTCAGCGTGATCCCTTGGTGCAGTATAAACACAAAGCAAGTGGTATGTACAGTGAGTTAATGGCTGGGGTGCGCCAAACAGTTGTGAGCCGTA
>CAZTEP010000060.1:0-7412 GCA_964612325.1 uncultured Anaerolineaceae bacterium | reverse complement strand
GGTCACAGGTAATAACTTCTTTTTTACAACAATGTTTCATTTGATAAACCTCACTTTTTTGATACTTGTGATTATAACATCGCAGAGCATTCTATGCCCTGCCTGGATACCTTCTAAGATATTTTCAGATCAGTTTAAAAGAAGAGCATTTAGGGTTGCCACTCGCCAATCCCTTTCCAGCAATGATCCAAATGCTCAGCCATAACATCATTCAACTTACGTCGAACAGTCTGACGAACCGCCATCATCAATGTTACTCCCCCCATATTGTTTAGCGCTTCACCAATTTGTCGGGCTTCTTTATGATGGCATTGATAATTGAATGGTCCACCTGGAATGAGTGAAAGAAAGTCGTCGGTCTTTCCGATATAAACGAGTTTTGCAATCCAATTGTTGACCTCAGACTTTTGCTGAGCGGGTAATTTGCGAATTTCTGCTTCGCCTAATAATCTGCTAATCAAACTCATCGCGCTTCCTTTTTCTTTTATTATACATGCCAAAAGAACAATTGTGAAAAAAACAATAAATTCTATGTATGCGCGTAATGTTCTATTATTGTGTGTCTTTCCAATTCATTCGAGGTGTATTAAAGAGCATCTTTAACATTTCAGCACGTTGTTCTGGCGTTGTCCAAACCGGCTTCACCCAATCGTAAAAGCGAATGGTTAATAACTCGGTTGAAATATGCCGACCTTCATAGAAGACATGACGGTCAATAAATGAAAGATGGCTGTATTCATAAACACCATACTGGTCAAAGAAGAGATTCCCCAAACCATAGTGAACAAATCCACCATGCAAAAACTCAGCATAATGAGGCTGGTGAGCCTGCGAACCGCTCACGATCACCGCGCCGGCTTCAAGCACTTTTTCAAAATCACGTGTCAGCCAGGCAATAGGTTCCCAGGTATAAAACTCCTCATGTTGAAAGGTAACAATTGGCAAATAACCTTCTTGCAGCAATTGTTTTACTGTTTGCTCCATATAATCCATGTCACACAAAAACGCGCCAGCTTGTGTTTCTGTGGCATGCACCTTATTCACTGGCTTGGCATTACATCCTAAAAAGGCAATTTTGTTCCCGTTGACCTCCATGCGTAACGGTTCACGTGCCGCAGCCACGTTTTTACCTCCACCGTAAACCGGCCAGCCTTCTTTTTCATACATTTCGAGCGTCAATGCCATAGCTTCCGGTCCGTAATCGTTAAAATGGTCACCGGTGAGCTCAACCACATCGGTACCAATCGAGCGCAAAAGCTCGATATAACTTGGAGAAGAACAGAAATTAAGATGAAACTCCACCGTAGGTTTGGGACAATCCTCATAAAATGGTACTTCGTTACTTATGTGCAAAATATCAGCTTCTTGCAAAACCGGCGCGAGATCCTCACCTGGCACGGTAACACCGCGTTTATCCATCCCTACTGCTGTAGCTCGCGCCAATGCGGTTACACCCGTCAAAATAACCGTCGCCAACTTGTTTTGATTGCGATTGTTTATATAACCCATTTCCTCAAAGAAATAGTTCAAGGCACTTTGCATTTGAGGGTCATCATGATTAATCGAAAGAGGCAAGGTGAGTGCGTAATCTGTGGCGTTGAAAACCTTATGGACTGGGTTTTGTTCATCAAGCGCGATTACTTTCCAACGCGGACTAAGTTCATTAAATTCCACGATTGCCCAGGTACGGCGATTCGTCCAGGCTTCTTTCATCATCACTTCCAGTTGCGCTTCAGACCAGGACTCAAAAGCATAATCAAAAACGTCTACTTGTCCGACAGGTTCACCCCACAGCCAGCGTAGGGCATTCTTAGCATAGGGGTACATCAAGAGGCGATCGAAGGAATCAGTTGTTCCGTTCTGCCAAAAAGACTGCAAACTGTCTGTGCTTATGCCATCCACAATAGTTGGAAAAGGTGCAACCAATGCCAAAACCATCTCACCAACCTTATTTTCATTACCCACTTTCAAACTCGCGCAAGCCTCATCGGTCATTACTAAAGGATTTTGTTTCAAAGCTTCACTCAGCTTGCTTCCGATTGAACGTGGCAGTTCTTCAGCTTTTGGCGCACAAATATTAAAAGGACCTTCCGATGGGTTATATTCATCAACAATCGTCTCCGTTTGTTCTACGATAATCACAGGCTCTGCATTTGTTTCGAACGTTGGGGTATATTCTGTGTTTGTATCAACAAAAGGTGTTGGTAAATGTTCATCTGTTGGCTGACATGCAAACAGAGTATTCATAACATAGATAATCAAGATAATTGCAATGCGCTTGGTCTTCATAAAATAATCCTTTTTAGTGTATCGGACTTGATTATAACGCTATTTTGAAGCTTCAATTTTAGGACTTCCATGTTATGATAAGCTTGATTATTAAGGTATACGCCAATGAGGTGAATAATGACGAAACGCATCAAACCTGACCCCCCGATAGAATGGCTGATTAACGATTTGGCATTTTCAAACCCCCAATCGCAGTTGGCTATTGAGCTTTTTCCGCCCGGTCTTGGTCAACACATTCGCCGTTTGCATAGTGCCATCCCTGGTTATCGCATGAGTCCGCTCAAAGGTCTGCCCCACTTAGCAAACCGCCTTGGTTTGGGAGGTATTTGGGTCAAAGACGAATCAGAGCGCCTCACCCTGAATTCTTTCAAAGTGTTGGGAGGCTCTTATGCCATTTACCGTCGCCTATTGCAGCGCGCCGGCATGGACGAAGAGAATATTTCTTTGCGTGATTTACTCAGCCTAACCGGCAGCATTCGTGAAAAATTAGGCCATCCGGTTTTCTGTACAGCAACTGATGGTAACCATGGTCGCGGTGTAGCCTGGGCGGCAAATAAAATGGGATTCCACTCAATTATTTATGTACATAAGTTAACCACCAAAGAACGCATTCGCGCCATTGAAAAAGAAGGTGGTGAAGTGAGAATTGTGGATGGCAATTATGACGACGCGGTTTACCAAGCGCGCGTCGATGCCAAGGCGAACGGATGGGATGTAATTTCAGATACTTCATGGGAAGGTTATGAGGACGTCCCAAAATGGATCATGCAAGGCTATGCCACCATGTTTGTTGAAACTCAGGAACAATTTGCTGCCATGGGCATCATGCGACCTTCACATCTGTTTGTGCAAGCTGGTGTAGGTTCACTGGCCGCGGCTGCGATTGGATATTACAACCAGCTTTTTGAGGATAACGTTCCACTCTCAATGGTTGTTGAACCAACCCGGGCTGCCTGTCTTTATGAGTCTTTGCGCATCGGAGATGGCAAGCCTCATGGTATTCAAGGCGACCTTAACACCATCATGGCCGGTCTGGCTTGTGGCGACCCCAACCCCATCGCCTGGGAAACTCTCTACAACTGCGCCGATGTCTTTGCCAAATGTCCGGATTATGTGGCAGCCAAAGGCATGCGTGTTTACGCCGTCCCACTCAGCGATGATCCTTTTATTGTCTCTGGCGAATCAGGCGCGGTTACTTTAGGCGCATTGATGTACATTATGGAACATAATATTGCCTACCCCTTAAGAAAACTGCTCGGTTTAGGACACGACTCACACGTTTTATTAATCAACAGTGAAGGCAACACTTCTCCCGACGAATTCCGAAGCGTGGTTTGGGAAGGTGGCGAACCCGTACCTGAAGAATACAAAACTCACGCGAATGAATAAAACGATTAAACAAAAAAAGAGCTGCTTAAAAAGTGGCTCTTTTTTTATTAATGAATGGGGATTGTCTTATTCCTTATCAGGTCCAATGACAATTACTTCAGGCTCAACAGGGTCAGGATATTCAGCTTCTAACTTTTCCAATTTCAAAAGGTTGACAAAGCCCCAAATCAGAAAACCAATCACAATAAGGTGAAAAACCACTGCGTACATATCCGACAATAGAACCCCTGGGATAATATCCAAAGCATACAGTATAGTACCAACAAGATATGCCGGTTTATTTCGACGTCTTGCCAAAAGACCCAACCCAACCAGAATGACAACATACAAAACACCAACAGTCATAGCGATAACCCTTGGCGAGACATTTTTAATGAAAGTCACAGGGTTGGTTTCAAGCCATTTGATAACCGAAAAACCTACCGCAAAGCGAATGGGACTTTCACTTTTGCTTTTATACTGCATAATCATATTAACAAGAGAAATAGCTCCCAACCAAAAAAACCACGACGCGCCACTTTTGAAATTGGCATAGTAACGAGCTTTTTCTTCTTCAACTCGGTCTATTGGCTTATTATCTGTAGTCATTATTTACCTCCACGGGTTATTTACTAAAATTGTAACTGTTTAGCAATTAAATACAAAAGAATGTCTTTTATACAGTTTGACTTTTATTGCGTTTGTCAATACTCAATCTCACCAACAAAACACCTGATAAAACCAAAACAGTCCCCAAAAGCTGTAATGGCAATAATCGTTCACGCAAGATTAACCAAGCCAAAATAGCTGTTAGCGGAGGTTCAAGCGTTAATATCAAATTAGCTGTGCTTGAGGGTAATATGGTCAAGCTTTGATTAAAGAGACCATATCCCACTACCAGGGGGATTGTTAGCAAGATCAAAAACAACCAAGCCATCGGGTCCTTGCTAAAAGTGAATAGCGTTGCCAGATTGGGTGCCTGACCTGGCAGGACCTTGAACGGTAAAAGGTTGAGAACTAAAAGTGCCATTGCCGCAAAAATAAAAAGGTAAAATGTGCTCGTCCAGGGATTGATACCCCGATCAGCGGAAAGCTTTCCAAACACCGCGTAAAACGCGTAGATAAGACCAGAAAGCAAGCCTAAGCCAAGACCCAACCAGTTTGTTTGCACATCTGAACCAGCCAAAGCGACTAAAGCACATCCTCCAAAACCAAGCACAATCGCCAACACCTGTTGCCAGCCAAAACGTTCCTTCAATAGCCACCACCCCAAAAGACTGGTCAAAGGTGCTGAAAAGTAAATGAGAACTGTGGCCACTGAAGCGCTGTTAAATTGGATTGAAAAAGTCCAAATCGTGTTTAGCAAAGTAAAAACCAATCCAAACAAGCATAAAAAGCTAAAATCTTTGCGTTTGAAACGCAGCAATTTCGGGTTGAGGATTAAAAAAGCCGGTAAAAACAAAGCGATACCCATTATATTACGCCAAAATGTAATCATTAAAGCAGGAATCTCATAGCGTGAATTAAGTATCTTGATGAAAAGTGGTGTAAATGAAAAAAGAACAGCAGCTAACACCGCAAAGAAGAAACCAAGACCGCGTGAGTTTTTAGGCTTGTTTGCTGTTACATTTTGTTTTTCTGTTTTCATGTGCTTAAGTGTATCACGCCAATACCATTTAGAGACTTTTCAACACTTTTAATCCAACCTCTTCCACTTTTAAGACTATTTCAAGGAACAAACACAACTAAAAAACGTTTTAATCCCAAGTCAAAAGATTCGGCATACTTATTGCATGAATTGGAACTAAACCAATCATTACACTATAATTTGAATGTTATGGAAACAACTCAAGAAATAAAAATTGAAAGGGATTCTCCGCCAAAACCGCACCGTTTTGCAGGCTTTGGCCGTCAACTGTTTTTCACCCTTTTTGTCGGTTCATTCATCGCCCTGCTCGCAATGGGTGGTGCTGTGTTCGCCTATGAAGCAAAATATAACGAAAAAGTTTATCCGCAAGTGATTGTCAACGATATTGACCTCACTGGCTTGAGTTTAGGCCAGGCAATCGCAAGGCTAAACACGGATTTAAACTATCCCAGCAATGGTAAAATCGTTTTTACTTTTGACAATCAACAGTGGATCTTTAGTCCGCAGGAATTAGGTTTCACGAATAATCCAACCGACATTGCCATACAAGCCTATAAAACTGGTCGTGAAGGTAATTTTCTTGAGCGCATATTTAATCAATTCAATGCAAACACAAATGGTGTCAAACTTTATGCCAGCTCAACCTATGATGCTAAACAAGCCTACGCTAAATTAGAAGCCATCGCCTCACAAATAGACCGCCCTGTGATTGAAGCCAGCATCAGTATCGATGGCACCCAAATCAACACTCACGATGGACAAATCGGACGCATGCTTGACATCCCAGAAACCTTAAACAAGTTGCAAGCGTATTTTCTAATCCAACAAGACGCGCAAATCCCACTGGTAATCAAAGAGCAAGCCCCCAGGATTTTGCATGCCGGCGAAACAGCCAAACAAGCCGAAGCTATCCTCAGCGCGCCTTTAACATTAAAACACCCAAATGAAGAGTTGGATCTTGAACCCTGGGTTATCCAACCCGAAACCCTCGCCACCTTACTGAGCATTGAACACGACCCTGATAACGCCCAGAACGGTTTCAAACTCAGTTTAAATAGTCAAGCCATCGAGCGATACCTCACCAGCATCGCGCCAAAATTCGTTGTGCAACCTGAAAACGCGCGCATGCGTTTCAACCCAGAAACCCGCGAACTTGAGCTTTTACAAAACGCAGTTATGGGCAAAGCTTTAGACATTGACAACAGCCTGTCAATGATTTTAGAAGGCATTCGAAACGATGAACACGAGTTCACCTTGTTGCTCAAGGATGTCATTCCGGCTGTGCATGATAACGTTACTGCAGCCGAGTTAGGCATTACAGAACTTATTGTTGAAAAAAGCACCTACTTCTATGGCTCAGAACCCGCGCGTATACAAAACATCTTAGCCGGTTCGAGCACTTTTAATGGCATTCTTATCGCGCCTGGTGAGGTCTTTTCAATGGCCAAATACATGGATAACATCAGCCTTGACAACGGTTATGCCGAAGCGATTATCATCGTTGGTGATCAATCCGTTAAAGGTATTGGTGGCGGAATTTGCCAGGTGAGTACAACTCTTTTTAGAGCTGCCTTTTTTGGCGGGTTTCCAATTGTTGAACGCCACGCGCATGCTTACCGCGTGCGGTATTACGAACAGCAAAGCAACGGCTGGGCCGATAACAATTTAGCAGGCTTGGATGCCAGCATTTACATCCCCGTTGCTGATTTGAAGTTCACAAACGACTCAGACTATTGGATATTAATGGAGACAGAGATGAGTGGCGCGTCGCTTACCTGGAGGTTTTATTCAACCAGCGATGGCCGCACCGTTGACTGGAACAGTACAGGCATAACCAACGTGGAAGAACCACCCGAAGACGTTTACCGCGAAGACCCCACCCTGCCACCCGGCACGATTAAACAAGTCGATTGGGCTGTAAACGGTGCCACGGTTAGCGTTTACCGCACCGTCTATAAAAATGGTGAGGTTTGGTTTAATGATGCCGTTCATACCAAATATATTGCCTGGCTGCCGGAGGATTTCGATCCCTATTACAATATGACAGAAGTCTTCGGCTTTGGACCAGCCTATCGCTATCATCAGCCGGCGGATAATGGTTATTTCA
>CAZTEP010000059.1:0-7439 GCA_964612325.1 uncultured Anaerolineaceae bacterium | reverse complement strand
AAGGGTGGGGAGAGAGAAAAACATTGTTCATTTACGCCTCGATTTTCTAAGATATAGAATTAATGACCTTACAAAAAAGGCCAGCCAGATTGCAAAGGCTACGCCAACAATTACTTTGAAACTTTCAATTTTGGGGAGAATGCGCAGAAAAAAAGCCAAACCCCATAAAAAGAAAGCCAGTAGACGCATCACTTTGGCTGTTAGGTCGCCTTCTCCTAAACGCGGAGCATATTTCGCGCCAACCCAGTCGAAAAAGAGCATGGCTATGTCTAAGACCAAACCAAAAGTTAGAAACCAAAGGGACAGTTCTGAGCCGCTTTGGCTTATCGCGAGGTATGTTCCTGATGAATAAAACAGCAAAATTAAAATGTAAACAATCATAAGTATTCCTTCTTTATGCCATGGGCGGTTTGGTTTTTTCTTTTGAGTTCCATGTCGAAGCTCTTATGGCTGGTATAAATGCCAATATAAATGCGGATGCGGCGCAAAGGGAAAAATCCTTTATTATAAAATAAAGCACAAGCATGATTATTGTGGCAATTACCAGGAGAATGCCCGTGAGAAGCCAGGCCTTTTTCATTGAGGCCATTCTGCGACCATAAACCTGACCGGTTTGGCCATTGACAGCGATTGCCTGGCGTGTACCCTTTTCGTCTTCGTAGAAACAGGTAAAGATCGGCATAATGGCTTGAGTCCAATGAAAATTGTTGAATTCGCCGTAATAAGTAAAGGTTTTGGGATGTTGTGCGTCAGCTGCTTTTTGCGCGTCGCGACTGGCAAGTTTGCTAAGCTCTTGTTTCACGAAGTCATCCAGGTCTTTTGGCCATAGGGTGTTGACTTCTATGATGTTTTGGCCAAAAACACCACCCTGGAAGGCAGACATGGTGTTGATGTCATACGCCCCAATTTGTGACAGGCGTTCTTGATGTGTGTGTAACGCGGGTGAGATTAAATTGTCATAGTGTCGGTTGATAAATCCTTTTCGGGGTTCTTCTTTGATGCGAGTTTTAATCACTTTTTGGCTGCTCCAGCCAGAACCGCCCATTTGTTCACGCGTTGATTCGACCTGATATTCATAGCCAAAAACAGCATCCCATTCGCCATTAAGGTCTGCGTCTGTAAGCCACATTGGCCAGTAGAGCAAGAGGATTCGGTTCATTAGATTTTCTGGGTTTAAATCTGGAACTGCGAAAGGGGTACCTTTACAAAACTGTGTCAAACGGTCATGAAGATTCTCAGGGTTTAGATTGGGTTTTAAAATCAACTCGATGGCTGGGGGATTGCCACCAGTGGTTACTGGGATGAGTTGAGCCTGCTGACAAACTGGACAAGCAATTACTGGCCAGTGGACTGGCACCTGAAAAACACGGTGACAAGCCGCGCAAGCTTTTAAGCTGCTTTGGTGTGATGTCGTATTTATGTTGATTTGTTCGCTCATGATATCCGTTCCGCTTTTTTCGCCTGGACGTATAGCGCGATTGACGTGGCAATGCCGATAGAGCCAATCATAATTCCTCCAAAGAGGACTATACCATCACTTAAGAATGCCGAAATAAAACCAGCAATGACGGATATTAAAATTGCGATGAGTGCAATCAGCCAGGTGATGGTGCGTACTTTCTTCCAATCCACAGGCTTGTTGCCAGCCATTTTTCCGGTTTGTCCGTTAAGCATAATGTTGTAATGATGGTTCATAAAACTGTAACCAGCCATGTAAACAGGTAAAAGAACATAGCGCCATTCCTCTTCATCATAATCCATGTCGATGCTCATATTTCGCACATGGCTACTGCCGGTATCAGAATGGCAAATTTGATTGGTCGCGGTGCGCATGTTTTGGCGTGCGCTTTCCCAGGCGTCTTTGAGTGGCGTTTCGTAGGCTTGCACATTCATACCTACCAGGTAATCCGGAGAGAATAGGACCAAATCCTCAAGCCGGAAGGGTTCGATGGCCTTTAGCATTTCATGATTAATTCGGTTTGGATGAACACCATTGACGGTGATATCTTTAAAATGATGGTAGACTCGTCCGCTTTCCCAACGCCACCTAAGCACTTGGCGCGTTTTGTAAGATTTGCTGGAAGAGTCATAGTATTGTTCTGTTTCGTAGTGGCCGACTTCAGCCTCCCAATTGGCATCTATCGCCGCGCTAAAGGTCCAATAAGGCAAGTAAATTGGGTTGAGCTTCTCGATTTGAGCGATGTCCTTGAGTTCTTTGGGGTGCATCCAGCCTTTGCCTAACCATTCGTGGATATGCGGTTTAAGCGCTTCTGGTGTGGCTTTGAAAGGAACTAAAACCTGGGGCCGCAACGATTTTGTTTTGGGAAGGCTTAGGTTGACTTTGTTTGAGCCACAATAAGGGCAACTGCTGGCTATCGCGCCTTTGGGGTAGCTTAATTCCGCACCGCAATTGTCGCAGTGTAAAAGCTGTCGGTCTGTTTCCCATTCCTGTTCGGCGGCCTGGATGTTTTCAAGTGTAAATTCAAAAGTTTGCGCGTCTTTGCCTACAACTGCGGTGCTCACCGCGGCACTAAAACCACAATAAATACATGCCATGCCAGATGTATTAACATCAAATTTGAGTTCGCCACCGCATTGCGGACAGGCATAAGAACGCACTTGTTCTTTGTCTTTTTCAGGAATGGGCGCAAAGACAAGAACGCCTTCCAACTTGCTTGGAATTTGTTCGAAACCAGGAAAATAATATTTTGGTACCTGCAACGCTGACACCTCCAGTTTTGGTCCTTGTTTATTATAATAGGAAATTTGAAGCCCATCAGGTAAAATAAGAACATGCAATACATTATTGACGGACATAACCTTATCCCAAAAATTCCCGGTTTAACATTAAGCGACCCTGAAGATGAAAGAAAACTCATCGATTTGCTCATCCCCTTTTTGCGGTTAACCCGTTCTCGTGCGAAGGTTTTCTTTGACAATGCACCCAAAGAACAAAGCGGAGAGCGTCATTATGGGTTGGTGAAGGCTGTATTTGTGCCGGCAGGTCAAAGCGCTGATAAAGCGATTATTGATTATATTCATAAACTTGGTGGTGAATCACGAAATCATCATTTAGTAAGCTCAGACCGAATGATTCAAGTCGCCGCGAGAGCGCGTCATGTACCGGTCATCAAGAGCGAAGCTTTTGCTGATCGTCTTGTTGAAAAACTGGCGGAAGACCCCAAAAGACGGAGGCTTTTGAAGGATTGATAGTGGGTGATATTGAAGAGTGGGAAGCATTATTTAACCAATATGGTGGCGCGCCTGATGGTTATAATCCCTAAAAAGCAGATTCTTTCAAAGCTTTTACAATAGTTTTACAGAAAAACTGATTCCAGCGATTAAAACTATTGTCAACCTCTTTGAACACAGCTATAATGAAAATGCTCGTCATATTTAAGGCCTTAACAAGACGGTGATACAGCCAAATGTTGTTATGGGTAAATTGCTGATGAGTGCTTTAATAAACAGCTATTGGTCTGATATTAAACAGAGATGTTTTGCAGATTAGACTAAAAAGCTCAGAGGATACAATGACCAGTATTAGTGATTTTTCATCTACGCCTCATTTCACAATCAAAGCTGTGCAATCGCGCACAGGTATCAAACCGGTTACTTTACGTGCCTGGGAACGTCGCTATGAGCTTTTAGAACCAGCGCGTCTTAAAAATGGCTATCGCCTTTACTCTGAACGTGATGTTCAGCTTTTACTTTGGGTAAAAAACCGCCTGGATTCGGGAATGAGCATCAGCCAGGTTGTTCAACAATTTAATGACTTGCGCGAAAAAGAACTTTGGCCGGAAAGCGTGCAAAAAAAAGAACCGGAAAAGCCAAAGTTAAAACCTCCCATGCCTGCCCGCGACTATGCCGAGTTGATGCTTAGCTCAATGATTTCACACAACGAAACCCGCACACATCAGATATTGGATGAATGCCGCAAATATTTTGACTTAATCACTATTTTTGAACAAATTGTGCAACCCAGTGTGCATCTATTGGAGTATGCCTGGTATCGTGGTGATATTCCCTTGGCCACTTTGCGTGTTTCTGTTCAACATATTAAAAGTAAATTGCTCAGTATTATGTCGGGCTTGCCAATAGTGCGAGAGGGCGCTTTGGTGCTTTTAGGCAGTGGGCCGGAAGATAATAAAGAGTTGAACATGCTCATGTTGGCTGTTTTATTGCGTCAGGCAGGTTTCTTTGTTGAATATTTAGGGCCAGATTTGCCCATTGAAGATTTAATGGATTACTCGCTACTTGTCAAACCGAAACATATCGCACTTTACGTGACAGAAGAAGCAACAGCCTATCTGATGCGTGATTTTGCGGTGAAATTGAGTGAATTGCCCTCAAAACCCCGTTTATTGTATATGGGAAAACATCTTGATGACTACCCTGAAAAACGGGAAAGTCTGGGTGGGACCTATTTAGGCAAAACATTAAAAGAGGCTTTGGAAACAATGCGCGGCCTGGTGCCGGGGTAGTTAAGTAACTTCAATTGGATCTAATTTGAACAGGCATAATTGAAAAGCGCCGACATTTTTGGTAACCGACGCTTTTTTGTTTTAAATTGGTTTAAAAACCTTCCAGCTTTGAAAGGTCAGCGTAAGGACTCAGTAGCGCGACTACATCTTGTAACAGTCCTAATCGATTTTGGCGTACTTGCAAATCATCTGTCATCACCAAAACATTGTCAAAGAAGCTGTTAATGGCAGGCACAAGTGAGGCTACTGCATTAAGGGCCTCTTCAAAGTCGCTCGTTTGCAGGCTGTTGAGTTGCTCATAGAGTTGTTTCTCAGAGGCATCGATTAAGTTTTTTGGATTAACGCTGAATATTTCATCCACATTACGTGTAATGCGAGCACAGCGACTGTATGCAGGTAAAATGGTTTCCCAATCAGTTTTTTGAATCCAGCTATCCAATAACGCTGTGTGTGAATTGGCTTTGGCTGGGTTGTTGCCTAAAACACTTTCTACAGCTTCGACGGCATCATAGCGATAACCCTTGTCAATCAAAACGCCATGCAAACGCCCTTGAATGAATTCAAGCGCGTCTTGCAGGGTTTCATCTGATACAGGGATACTTTGCGCTTGCCTGGTAATCTGAAGTGCCTCTTTCAGGTTGAAATCTATGTTGAGTTCAATAAGGATTTGGTTCAGCCCTAACGCGGCTCGGCGTAACGCGAAGGGGTCTTTGTTAGCAGTGGGTGCCAAACCGACCGAAAAGAGGCCAACGATTGAATCAAGGCGGTCAGCAAGGCCTACGACTGTAGCAGGGAGCTGTTTGGGTAAGATGTCATCAGCACCGCGGGGCAGGTAGTGTTCAAAAATGCCTTCCGCGACTTCGTCCGACTCACCTGAAAGTCTGGCGTAATAACGCCCCATTATGCCTTGCAGGGCGGTCATTTCTACGACCATATCGGTAGCTAAATCGGCTTTGCAGAGTTGGGCGATGCGGGTCGTTGTTTTTTGCTCTTCTTCGCTTAGTGAAAGGAGCTTTGATAAATCCGCGCTTATTTTTTTAATGCGTTTGCTTTTTTCAAGCATCGAGCCTAATTCCTTTTGGAAGGTGAGCTGAGCTAACTCGGGTACAAAATCTGCCAGGGGTTTTTCACGGTCAGCTTTGATGAAGAATTCCGCGTCAGCGAATCGCGCCAAAATGACTTGCAAGTTGCCATCCACCACGATATCCGCGTTTTTGTCATCGCCATTGCGAATGATGATAAAGTGGCGGCTGAGATCTCCGTTAGCGTCAAGCACAGGGAAATAGCGCTGATGTTTTTTCATCACCGCGATGAGCACCTCAGGGGGCAGGTTTTGCAGATAGCGTTGGTTAAAACTGCCCAACAACGCTGTAGGTTGTTCAACCAAGTTGGTGAGTTCGTCTAACAGAGCGGGATCTTCTTCCAGGTGCCCACCCGTTTTTTTGGCGAGTGTTTGTGCTTGTTGCCAAATATTAGCGCGTCGTAATTCGGGGTCAAGGATAATGCCCTGGCTTTCGAGGTAAGGCAGATAGTCTGAGGGGTTACTTAAAACCTTATGTGGCTCGGCAGAAAAGCGCATGCCATGGGTTAAGCGATCACTTTGTAAACCTGCAAAGCCAAAAGGCACCACATGTTTGCCAAAAAGTGCCACCAGCCAGCGCACCGGGCGCGAGAAAGCTACTTTGCTTTGGTTCCAGCGCATTGATTTGACGAAATGAATGCTGGCGCATATTTCCCGGAGTTGTTCAGCGAGGATTTCCATGGCAGTTCTGCCCTTTTCTTCCATGTTTACTACAACATAACGTCCGTTATCAAAGTCTTTGACTTCAAGCGCGCTGACATCAACGCCTTTGCCCCGCGCGAAACCTTCAGCTACCTTGGTAGGTTTGCCTTCGGCATCAAAAGCACGGTCGGCGGGTGGGCCTTTAAGTTCCACCTGGCGGTCTTCCTGCGCGGTTTGCAGGTCCTTGATTAGCACGCTCAAGCGTCGGGGGGTACCCTGGACTTTCAGCTGGCTGTAGCCCAAACGCGCGTCGGTTAGGCGTTTGTTAAAGCTTTGTTCAAGTTGTTCAAGTGCGCTGCTTAGGTCTGCCACGGGGAGCTCTTCGGTGCCAATTTCGAACAAAAAGTCAGCGTGTTTTGTGTTGAGGGTGGGGAGCTCAAAAGGCTCAAGCTCAAGTTTGGCTTGCTCTGTTTTTAGCCAGGGGTAGCCCATCTCATCGCGTTGGGCGATGTAGGCTTCGGCAACACGACGGGAAAGGTCGCGCATTTTGCCAAATAACGCCTGACGTTCGGTAAAGCCCACTGCGCCACGTGAGTCCATAATGTTGAAGGTATGAGAGGATTTGACGATGTTGTCGTAAGCGGGAAGCACCAGGCCGTCTTCAAGCGCGTTTTCTGCTTCTTCAACAAAGAGACGGAACATTTCGCGCAAGCGGGGCACGTCGGCTTTTTCAAAGTAGTAGGTACTGTGTTCGCGCTCGGCAACCTGGTAAACGTCACCGTAAGTGCGTTCGCCATTCCAGCGGATGTCTTTAAAGTGATTGACGTTTTGCAGGGTCATAGCAATCCGCTCAAGGCCATAGGTGATTTCAACTGATGGAACATCCAGTTGCACACCACCGGACTGTTGGAAATAGGTGAATTGGGTGATTTCCTGGCCGTCAAGCCAGACTTCCCAGCCAAGACCCCAGGCGCTCAGCGCGGGTGATTCCCAGTTGTCTTCCACAAAGCGGATATCATGTTTGGCAGGGTCGATGCCTAAGGCAAGCAGGGAATTGAGATAAAGTTCCTGTGGATTGCCGGTATCTGGCTTGAGAATAACCTGATACTGGAAGAATTGCTGAAGCCGATTAGGGTTGATGCCGTAGCGTCCATCATCAGGACGCACGGAAGGCTCGAGATAAGCCACTTTCCAGGGTTCGGGGCCCAGCACGCGCAGGAAGGTGGCGGGGT
>CAZTEP010000058.1:0-7494 GCA_964612325.1 uncultured Anaerolineaceae bacterium | reverse complement strand
CTTTACATCATAGCATTTATATGTTCCATAATGAATATGAATTTGTAAAGTTTTATATTTGCCAAACAAAGCTATGAAACCTAAAAGGTAAATTCATTTTACCGTGATTTTTAGTTGGTAACTCAATATAATCTATTGAATATAAAAAATCCTTCAAACCCGTTAGACCACTATCCTTTTTTTATATCCTCTAAAACAAAAAAGGCACCCGTTAGAGTGCCTTAACTATTATATTTGCTGATTAATCTGAAATATGACCAGCCATCAGCAAGCCGATTTCTTCACGGATCGCTTCAGCGGCATCTAATACCGCCAAAATTTCACCCCGATAAATCACCGCGATACGGTCGCTAAGCGACATAATCTCATCAAGCTCCGAAGACACCAGTAAAACACCAACACCGGCATCGCGCATATTGATTAGCGTTTTGTGGATATATTCGATTGAGCCAACGTCCAAACCGCGCGTGGGTTGGTTGGCAATTACCAGCGATACATCACGACTGAGCTCGCGCCCCACAATCACCTTTTGCTGATTACCACCACTCAAATCACCGGCAATGGTTGTGGGCGATGGCGCGCGCACATCAAAGCGTTCCATGAGTTCTTCAGCATTCCGCAACATTTCATCAGCATTCAAGATTCCATGTCTCGAAAACGGCTCTCGATAATACGAGCAGAGTACAAAATTGGAAGTTAAAGGATATTGCAGGATCAAGCCATGTTTTTGGCGATCTTCAGGGATATGTCCCATACCTTGTTCTACCAAAGTTCGCGGTTTTTCCTGGGGCATGCGTTTCCCATCAATCCAGACTTCACCACTGTTATACCGCCTTAATCCAGTCAGCGCTTCCACCAATTCACTTTGGCCATTCCCCTGAACGCCTGCGATACCAAGCACCTCACCAGATCGTACTGTCAAAGAAACGTCTTTAACCGAGTGAAGTTGATTTTGGTCCTGCACATTGAGTTTTGACACTTTCAAAACAATTTCACTGGGCTTTGCCGGGCCTTTATCAACCTGCAGAATGACCTCACGACCGACCATCATGCTCGCCAACCCATGCTCGTCGGTTTCCGCTGGCGTAGTTGTGCCAACTACCTTACCACGACGCATGATGACAATCCGATCAGCAATTTTCAAAACTTCCTTGAGCTTATGCGTGATAAAAACGATTGACACGCCTCTTTCAGTCAGGCGACGCATAATTTTAAAGAGTTCTTCAGTCTCCTGGGGTGTCAGAACCGCGGTCGGTTCATCTAAAATCAAAATCTCAACATCGCGATAGAGTGCTTTTAGAATTTCGACCCTTTGTTGCAAACCAACCGGCAATTCTTCAATAATCGCGTGTGGGTCCACATAAAGGCCAAAGCTTTCTTCAAGTTCACGTAAACGTTTTTCAGCAGCCTTTTTATTCAAAAAAGGGCCTTGTGTAGTTTCCGCGCCTAACATCACATTTTCAAGCACACTAAACACAGGTACCAACATAAAATGCTGATGCACCATGCCAATACCGGCTTTAATGGCATCGTGAGGGTTATTGATCGCATAAAGTTCGCCATTAAGGAATATCTCACCACTATCTTGTGTATAAAGCCCATAAATGACATTCATCAAGGTCGATTTACCCGCACCATTTTCTCCTAAAAGTGCCAGGACTTCACCACGATGTAACTCCAGGCTAACATCGTCATTGGCAATTGTTCCAGGAAAAGATTTGTATATATGCCGCGCTTCGAGAATGAGCGTACCTTTTTCAGCCATCTTGCCTGCTTCCAACTTTTTGTTTGCATTATTATTTAGGCTATCCATACTCACTCCTTCTCATAGGGAATGCCTTCAGCTGCAGGCGCGCGCGACCTGCCCACGAAACCTGAAACCACAATAATTGTTAATAAGTACGGAATCATACCTACAAATTGGTGTGGGATTTGAATTCCCATAAATTGCAATTGGATCTGCATCGCGTTAGCGAAACCAAAGAACAACGCTGCTAAGGCGGATGAAATCGGATTCCATTTTCCGAAAATCATCACTGCCAAGGCAATAAAGCCTCGTCCGTTGGTCATGCCACGTTCGAACATGCCGACACCTTCTAAGGTTAAGAATGAACCAGCCAAACCAGCCATGATACCACCAATTATCACATTCACATAACGGATTTTGAAGACATCAACACCCACTGTATCAGCTGCTCGGGGATGTTCTCCAACCGCGCGAGTACGCAAACCCCAACGGGTATGGAACAAAAGCACTTGTGAAAAGATGACAAGCAATATCGCCAGATAAGTGATGGGTGGGTTATTAAACAACACTGGCCCAATTAGAGGGATTTTAGCCAAAGGACCCAAGGGAATATTCCACAATTTACCCTCTGTGGTCAAGCCAGTCTGATAAAAATAACCTGTGATACCAGTCGCCAGGATATTGATGACCGTACCACCAATGGTCTGATTGAGCTTAAGCTTAATAGACAAAAAGGCTAAGAATAACCCCATTATCGCGCCTGTCAACATGCCCACAAGCAAGGACAAGAGTAAATTGCTGGTCCAAACATTTGTCATATAGGAAAGAAAAGCAGATAACAGCATCTGTCCTTCAATACCGATATTTACGATTCCTGCCCGTTCACAGAAAATACCACATAAAGCGCCCAGGATAAGCGGCACTGCGTATCGTAAAGTGCTGCTCAACACTGCAGATGTTTTCTCTGGAGAACGAATGTTGAAAAACACAATCGCGGCAATAATAATCAACCCCAAAATGACAGTCCGTAACCACTTCCAATTAATGAAAAACCAACTTTTCTTATTTGCTGTTTCGTTAATCATCTTTGCCCCCATCCTGTAGTAACTGTGATTTCGGTCTCGCGTTGTTTACGTAATTTAAAGACCCACCTAATCACCATTTCTGCAGTTACGAAAAGTAACATGGTGCCTTGGATAATATCAATGATTTCATTGGGAACATTCGCATAAAATTGCATCGTGTTCGCGCCGCCTTTCATCGCACCTAAAAAGAGAGCTGAGAGTATGACCGCAACCGGGTTATTACGTGCCAGGAGTGCAACAGTGATTCCGTCAAAACCAAGACCGGTATTAAAGCCTGGCTGGAAGCGGCCCACAACACCCATCGTTTCAACTGCGCCGCCTACGCCTGCTAACGCGCCACTAACGACCATTGCTGCTACAATAAGCAGTTTCGTGCGCATGCCAGCATATTTTGAAGCATGTGGATTCAAGCCTACCGAATTGATTTCAAAACCAAAAACAGTGCGATTAATCACAAACCAAATCAATAACGCCGTCAACACTGCCACAATAAACCCAACTGGCACAGGTCCGATATTTGGTATCTCTGCTGATGGCTCAATTGCTGGCAACCGCGATACAATATTGCCAGGACTCGTATCTTTCCATGGCCCTTCAGAAAAATAGTCGCTAAGGTTGATTGCCACATAGTTGAGCATAATGGTTGAAATCACCTCATGCGCGCCGGAATAAGCACGTAGCAAACCAGGGATAGCAGCAAATAATGCGCCTGTCAATAACCCTGCCAAAAGAGCCAGGGGAATGTGAATGTAAGGCGGTAAACCTTTGAGTGAAAATCCAACAAATCCGGCCATAAGCGCGCCTAATAAGAGTTGTCCTTGCGCACCAATATTAAAAAGACCCGCCTTAAAACCCAATGCCACTGCCAACCCAGCAAAGATTAAGGGAGTCGCTTTTTCTAAGACTCTTTGGAAATTTCTCAACGAACCAAAAGCGCCTTTAAAAAGCTGCCAATATGCTTCAAGTGGATTGGCTCCTGAAGCTAACAAGGCAATCGCGCCCACCAAAAGCGCTAATACAATTGCTAAAAAGGGAATACGTACGGAAAACCAAACTTTTTTTAACCAGTTATTTTGGGAGGGTGTATGTTCTTCCACGCTGGGTTACCTCCAATCTTATTTAGGAATGAGGTGCCGCTAATTGCGGCACCTCACCTTGCTGTTTGTTACAGCTGACTAATTATTACTTCTCAGGAAGTTCAATCTCGCCAGCGTTATAGGCTTCTAATGCCTCTTCGAGTTTTGTTCGGATTTCATCCGTAATCATGCTTTCAAAATCGTGGAAAGGTGCCAATGAGGAACCGCCAACATAGTTGCCAGATGGGAATTTGCCTTCGTAAGCAAGTTTGATGAGTTCAACCACAGACAGAGTGATGTCTTTCGTCGCAGATGAAATCAAACATTTGTGGGCTTCAGGGACGGTCAGCCATTGGTCAGTGTCAACACCGATGCAGAACAAACCTGCGTGCTGAGCGGTCTCGATTAACGCGCCATTACCGGTATTGCCAGCAGCGGCGAAGACAACATCAGCGCCTTGCTCGATGGCTTGCTTGGCGGTTGAAGCACCCCATTCGGGGTCAGTAAACGCCACGTCCATGCCACCAGGATGGTAGGTGGAAATAATGTTGATTTCAGGGTTGACCCATTTGGCACCACCAACATAACCGCGGTTGTAATTAACCACTGGTGGAACCAGATCAGTACCTAAAACAGCCGCAACTGTGTTGCTTTCGGTAAGGTTAGCAGCCAAAACGCCAGCCAAAACACCTGATAGCGCTTCCTCGAAGACCAAACCGGCCACACCGGGAACTTCTTCGCCCTGGAATTGGTCAACACCAATAAAGGCAATACCCGGATTAGCTTTTGCGGCATTGATAGTGGCTTCACCGAGTGCGAAACCTACAGTTACGATGACATTGAAACCTTCATCAACAAAAAGTTGGATGTTGGCATCATAGTCTTTGGCATCTTTTGTCTCGATGTATTTAGCGTCAAAATTGAGCTCTTTTTGTGCAGCGAGAACACCTTCCCATGTTGCCTGGTTGAAGTTCTTGTCATCAACAACACCGACATCGGTTACCAAACCGACCTTGAAGGTTTTGACCGTGTCATCGGCTGGTGGGGTTTCTGGCTTTGTACAGGCACCTAACACAAGCGAGGCAACCATCAACACAGCCAAAATTGCAAATAAATTCTTCTTCATGCTTTACTCCTTATGAATTTTGATATGACTCAACTACTATATAAAGTGTTGATTTTAACTACGTTAAGTATATATTAAGCTGATGTTTCCTGCAATCTTTTATAATCAAAATGCCCGATTATTTAGATAAAAATAGCTCGTAATCAGAAGATTACAAGCTATATCTAATTATTCATATCTGTTTAAACATATCCTTCGGATTGTGTTTATAACAAAACAAGTATTAACAGACTCAAATTCCAAATTGAAATTTAACTACACGGCAATTACAAAATGGCATCAATCCCTTCATAGTCTTGTTCAATTTCATGACTTGAATGTTTATCCGCGTTTACGTTGGATTCACCGCGCTTGACAAAGAGGATACAAATAAACGCGAAAGCCATAAATATCGGGCCCACCAACATAATCTTTCCATAATCACCACCTGACTGCTTAACCACAAAGCCATTCAACAATGGTCCGATAATAGCAGAAAGGGTTGAGAAGAAATAGTAAAGGCCTGTATAAGTACCCACATGGTCTTTGGTTGTCAAATCTACCACCATCGGCAAAGAGTTGATATTAATCATCGCCCAGCCAATCCCGGCGATCATCAGGATAATGGTCACGTTCATAAAATCACCCAAAAGAGGCAAACTTGTATAAGTATGCAACAAAATTTCTTTGGGAATAAAGAACATGGAGGCCATCGTTAAAATCATGACTGAAAGACCTGTAAGGATAGTTTTGCGTCTGCCCAACTTCGCGCCAATCAAACCGGCCGGAATAGCAAAGAGCAAGAAAGTTGCACCCACGCTGGTAATCAAACGCCCCGCGCCACCATCATCAAGTCCAAGGAAGTTTTTGCCGTACAGGGAAAGGAAGGTTTCAATTGCGTTATAAGCGATAAACCAGAAGAAAATTGCGAAGAAGATGAGAATGGCATCGCGCTGTTTGCCTGTGAAGACCTCTTTTAAACCTTCCCAGGTGTTGGCTCTTTTTTGAACGACTTCACCTTCGTGTTTTTCATATTCCGGCTCACGCACAAAAATGAAGACCAAAAGCGCGGCAAGAATGACCAAAGCCGAGCCGAACCAGAACGGGAACGCGCCGGCTAATTTGTGATCCATATTGACTAGGATTCCACCAACAGATGTCCCTAAGACCAAACCCAGGCCCCCCATAAAGTTGATAACGCCATTGGCTTGTGAACGATACTTACTGGGCGTTACATCGGGCATCAAAGCGACTACCGGTGTGCGCCAAAACGCCATCGCTAAAAGCGTTGTAACGGTACAGGCCAAAAGCACAGGTAAAGTCTTCGCCAGGGGGATAAGCCCAAATGCCACCGCCGCGAGTGGCGCGCCAATGATAATGAAGGGTAAACGTCGGCCAATTTTAGTGCGTAAATTATCCGACCAAACCCCAACCGCAGGTTGAATAAAAAACGCCGCGATGTTATCCAAAACCATTATGATTGAAACCGCTACGGAATCAAGGCCAAACTTGCCATCTAAAATTAATGGCACATAGGTGTTATACAAGCTCCATAACACACTTACCCCGAAAAAGCCAAAACCAACTAAAAACAATTTTCCCCATTGAATACGATCTTGTTTTACCGCTGTAGGACTCATAATCACTCCTTTATATATGTTCTCTTTTAATTAAACACAAAAGTCAGACTTAAGATGCTGACTTCTTTTCCTCTTCAAACGATTTCATGTAATTTTCAAGGAATTTTTTATCCTTTATTGTCAGATTCGCTTTTTCAAGCAAGTCTGGTCGCCAATTGAGTGTGCGGATAAGCGACTGTTGTCGTTTCCACTTGGCTTGTTCCACATGGTTGCCACCCTGCAAAATCTCAGGCACCTCCCACCCACGAAAATTTGCCGGCTTGGTATATTGCGGATATTCCAAAAGGCCATCTTCGGCGAATGAATCCTCTTGAGTTGCCTCAGCATCACCCAAAACACCCGGCACGATACGCCCGACCGCGTCCATCAGGATTAATGCCGGCAGTTCGCCACCCGTCAGCACAAAATCGCCAATCGAAATAACGCGCGTTGCCAGATGTTCACGAATACGTTCATCAAAGCTTTCATAGCGACCGCAAATAATGCCAATGCGTTCATGCTTAGCCAGTTCGCGCGCGATTTGCTGATTAAAAACCTCACCTTGCGGACAAAGCAAAACCACCGGATCAGCCATCGCTGGCCCCATAATATCTTCGACAGCGGCAAAAACCGGCTCAGGCTTCATAATCATACCCCCTCCGCCGCCATAAGGTGTATCGTCAGTCATATGATGTTTATCGGTCGCCCAATCGCGAATGTTATGGGTATGTACCTCAATAAGACCATTCGCGATGGCACGTTTGAGGATACTGATATCCAAGTAAGGTTGAAAAATCTCTGGAAACAAGCTAAAAACGTCAAAGCGCATGCAATAATTGTAGACGATGGCAACGGCACTGAC
>CAZTEP010000057.1:0-7554 GCA_964612325.1 uncultured Anaerolineaceae bacterium | reverse complement strand
AAGCCTCATTTACGAAGAGGTATAGGTATGGCAGCTGTTATGCAGGGTACTGCTATTCCTTTCCTGGATATGGGAGCAGCAAGTATAAAAATTAATGATGACGGTTCTTTCAACCTTCTGGTAGGTGCCACTGACCTGGGAACTGGGTCAGATACTGTTTTGGCTCAAATTGCCGCTGAAACATTAGGCGTTCCTACAGAGGATATTATTGTGCTCTCATCTGATACTGATACGACGCCATTTGATGTGGGTGCATATGCGTCATCAACAACCTATGTTTCGGGTACGGCGGTGCTTAAGGCCAGTCAGGATGTAGCGGAGCAAATTAAGCGACGTGCCTGTATGATTTTTGCGGATCGCGGTTTCGAATTTGCAACGGATGACATTGAACTTAAAAACAAGCACGCTGTTGCACTTAATAGAGAAAATGTGAGCTTGGCAACCATCGCTTTGGATTCCTTACATTGGCGACAGCAAGAGCAGATTATGGCAACTGCTTCTTATGTTTCACCAAATTCACCTCCGCCATTCGCGGCACAGTTTGCCACGGTATTGGTTGATATTGAAACAGGTGAAGTTACCGTTGAAGATTTGATTATGGCCGTCGATTCTGGGGTGATTATAAACCCGATCACAGCTTCAGCTCAAATCGAAGGTGGCATTGCACAAGCCTTGGGCTATGGTGTTTGCGAAGAAATGGTTTATGATGAGAGTGGCATCGCGCGCGAAATAGATTTGGTTGACTACCATATCTTTAGAGCTGATGAAATGCCCAGAATTAGTTCGATATTTGTTGAAACCTACGAGAAAACAGGTCCATATGGCGCGAAAGCTGTCGCAGAAATACCACTTGATGGCGCAGCGCCAGCGATTGGTAATGCGGTTTTCAATGCTTGTGGTGTTGATTTACTGGAAATACCTATCGTGCCTGAAAAAGTTTTACGTGAACTAAAAACAATGACTGAGGAAACGAATGCAATATAGCGGATATAGTTTAAACAGATCTGATCGTATATTTGTTACTGGTCATATTAATCCTGATACAGACTCAATTGCTTCGGCGATTGGTTATGCTTGGCTATTGCATGAACGCGATGATTTGCCAACGGTTGCTTGCAGGGCTGGATCAGTGAATTTACAAACATCTTGGGTGCTCAAAACTCTGGATATGGAACCTCCTGTTTTACTTACTGATGCTTCACCACGATTTGAATCGGTTACGAAACGCTATGATGTCGCGTCTCCGGACAAATCTTTGAACGATGCCTGGGCTATTCTCACACGCACAGGGGGTATCGCGCCGATTGTAAATACTGACGGTACGCCCTATGGCATGGTGACAGGACAAAGTGTTTTTGACTTCTTGCGACGCATCATTGGACCGCATCCCAAATATCGGGAAATGACCATTTCACAATTGTTAGATATCCCCAGCAGAGAAGCCGCAAACAGGGATATCCCTCGTTTTCAGCCTCAAACGCGCATAAAAGATGTGATTAATCGTTTATTAAGGCATGAATATACTGAATATTGGGTTGTGGATGAATCAGGACGTTATTTGGGCGTTGCCAGACAGAATGATTTGTTACATCCACCACGAATTAAAATTATTTTGGTGGATCATAACGAACCACAGCAATCCGTTGCATCTTTAGAAGAAGCCGAACTTTTGGAAATTTTGGATCATCATCGTTTAGGAAATCGTTCTACGCATACTCCTATCAAGTTTACAGTTGATATTGTAGGTAGTACCTCAACGTTGGTCGCAGAGCAAATTGTGGAATCAGGATTAAGCGCGCCGCCTAAAATTGCCGGCATGCTTTTGGCGGGTTTACTTTCTGATACGCTCATTTTCCAATCTCCAACCACGACACCACGCGATAAGGCTATAGGAGAAACGCTTGCTCGCTGGGCTTTTGTGCCTGGATCGCCACTTGAGAATGAAACGATTCAAAGCTATGGAGAAAAAGTTGTGCGTGCTGGCTCTGGTTTGTTGACTCGTGAACCCGATAACATTGTAAATGGTGATGTAAAAACTTATGAAAGTGCTGGATTCAAATTTGCCATTTCTCAGGTTGAGGTTGCCGGCGTTTATGATCTCGGAGATATCCTGGGACAGTTGCGCAGAGCGCTAATTAAATACAAAGATGAGAAAGGACTGGATTTCGCCATGTTGATGATTACAGACGTGGTCGAAGGCTCCAGTCGTTTGCTTATGGCTGATCACCCACCTGCATTGGACGAATTACCATATCGCGTATTGAGGGATGGTACTTTTTTTGCTGAAGGTGTCGTTTCACGTAAAAAACAACTTTTACCTTTAGTACTATCTTTGCTTGAGGAGTAATGGATACGATATATCAAGAATTAGTTAAATCATTGGAGGAGCGAAAGCAGGTTTGCTTTTGCGTGATAACAGAATCAGCTGGTTCAGTCCCAAGACGTGCAGGAAGTAAAATGTTGGTCTATGCTGATGGTAGAACATCTGGAAGTGTTGGTGGTGGCGCATTGGAGATGGAAGTCATTAACGAAGCGCATCAAGCTATGAAAACCGGCAAGACAAAATTTTTGGATTATTCGATGAATCCTAAGGACGGACATGCTGTAGGCGTATGTGGAGGTTGGGTGAAAGTGTATATTGAGCCTCAACTTGAACAACCCACACTGTTGATATTAGGTGCAGGTCACGTTGGTTTGGCGTTGGTTAAGATTGCTAGTTTGATGAATTATCGCATCATTCTGCAGGATGACCGTGAGAACGCACTGGAGAACGTAGAATTGCCAATGGATGTTGAATTTGTTTTGTGTGACATTGCGGATTTGCCAAAAGAGGTTCAGATTACAGAACAAACCTGTATTGTTGGTCTTACACGTGACGCTCAATTGGATATAGATGGGTTTCCAGCATTGCTTGAGACAAATTTTGCATATTTTGGTTCAATTGGTTCGCTAAACCGATGGGCGCATACTAAAAAACATATTCTTGAGCGTGGCGTTTCCCAAGAAAAAATAGACCGTATCAAATCGCCAATTGGGTTAAACATAAGAGGGATTACTCCAGACGAAATTGCCATCAGTATTTTGGCTGAAATTATTCAAGTATTGAACACAAAATAGGAGATTGCATAAACATGTGGAAGCATTATCATATTATCGAAACAACTGAAGAGCTCACCGAATTGTTAGCGAAACAAAGTGGGCTTACTAAAATTATCTCGGGCGGTACTGACCTGATGGTTGAAATCAACAGTGACAAATGGCCAGAGCTGGATACTGTTTTGGACATTTCGCGAGTTATCGCACTGGATAAAATTTGGCAGGATAAAGACGATATGCTCCACATCGGCGCGATTGTGACCCATAATGATGTTTTGCATTCTCGTTTGTTGCGTGATGGCGCTTTTCCATTGGTTCAAGCCTGCTATACGGTGGGAACACCGACTCTTCGCAATCGTGCTACCGTGGTTGGCAATCTAGTTACAGCCTCACCCGGCAATGACACAATTCCTTCCTTAATGGCTATGGATGCGAAATTGGTTTTAGCAAGTGTTCGTGGAGAACGGATTGTACCTCTGGCCGATTTCTATAAAGGCTATCGCAAAACGGTGCTTGAAAAAGATGAGTTTGTAAAAGAAGTCTTTTTTAAAAGTTTAACTTCAAATCAAAAAGGTGCTTTCAAAAAACTGGGTTTGCGAAAAGCCCAAGCTATTTCCGTATTGAATTGTTGTGTTTTGTTAACTTTTGACGGAGATAAAGTTGTTGACGCAAAAGTTACCATGGGATCAGTTGGTCCAGTTGTGATGCACGCTCCAAGCGCGGAACAATATCTTATTGATAAAATATTAGATGATAGCATTATTGAAGAAGCCGCACGGCTTGCGGTCGTGGATGCCAAAACGAGAACTGGGCGTGTGTCTAAAGAATTTCGTGACTACATGATGAAAGAACTCATCATTGATGCGTTACATGATCTTACACGAGCAGATCAACGTCAATCTATTCCCAGAAAACCAATAAGCTTGAATACAAAAGATGATTGGTCTGGTGTGAAGCAAGGCGAATGGGACGGGGACACCATTCGAACCACAATCAATGGTGAAGAATACGTGTTTACCGGAGCCAGTGAAATGAGTCTTTTACATCTATTGCGTAACCGTGCGGGCTTAACTGGTCCAAAACCTGGTTGTGAAGAAGGCGAGTGCGGTGCTTGTATGGTCTTCATGGATGGTCGCGCGGTTTTAAGTTGTCTCATTCCAGCGCCCCGTGCGCATCAAGCCAACATTACAACCATTGAAGGTATTGGTGAGAATGGCGTCTTGCATCCAGTGCAGGAGTCTTTCATAAAACATGCGGCTGTGCAATGTGGTTACTGTACGCCGGGTTTTGTTATGGCCGCTGTAAAGCTTTTGCAGGAAGAACCTCATCCGACACGAGAACAGATCATGGCTGGATTATCTGGTAATTTGTGCCGATGCACTGGCTATAACAAAATTATTGAAGCGGTTGAAGATATCAAACAATAATAAAAAATGGAGCGCAAAATGAGCGGAGTTGGTAAATCAGTAAAAAGATTAGACGCCCACGATAAAGTAATAGGGAAGGCAAAGTATCCTGGAGATTTCAATTTTCCTGATGAACTCATTATGAAAGTACTTTTCGCGGGTATTCCGCACGCGCGGATATTGTCAATTGATACCCATGCTGCTGAAGCGTTACCAGGCGTAGTGGCGGTCTTGACTGCTAAAGATGTGCCAGTCAATGAATATGGACTTGGTATTCAGGATCAACCAGTATTATGTGGCCTCGGTTCTGAAAAGGAAGGCGCCGATGTCGTGCGCTTTGAGGGTGATCATGTTGCTTTGGTTATTGCTGAGAATGAAAAGATAGCCAAAGAAGCCTTAAAACTTATTAAAGTTGAATATGAACCTTTGCCTCTGATGGATACTTTGGAAAAAGCACTTGCGCCAGACGCGTACATCTTACATCCAGGACGTGAGTCGAACATTTTCCATCAAAATCGCGTTCGTTTAGGTTCTGTGGACGAAGCTTTTGAACAGTGTGATGTAATTGTTGAAGGCAGCTATCAAACGCCTGTACAAGAACATGCTTATTTACAACCTGAGGCTGGTGTCGCTTTTTATGATGATGAAGGACGTATTACCGTAATTGTGGGTGGGCAGTGGACTCACGAGGACCGCAAGGAAATCGCACATTCCTTAGCAATTGATGAAGACCAGGTGCGTGTTATTTATCCAGCTATTGGTGGAGCTTTTGGTGGCCGAGAAGATATGACAGTGCAAATCATTCTTGGCTTGGCAGTAATGAGATTGCGTGAACGTGGCATTAACCGACCGGTTAAGATTGTTTGGTCGCGAGAGGAATCGATTATTGCTCACCACAAACGACATGCTTATACTATGCATGCGAAGTGGGGTGCTACTAAAGAGGGCAAGATATTAGCAGTTAAAGCTGAAATTTGGTCTAATGGCGGGGCTTATGCCTATACTTCAACCAAGGTTTTAGGTAATGCCACACTTTTGGCATCTGGCCCTTATGAAGTTCCTAATGTTGCTGTTGACGCCTACGCAGTTTACACTAATTGCATTCCTGGTGGTGCTTTTAGAGGCTTTGGTGGACCTCAAGCTAATTTCATGGCTGAAAGTCAAATGGATAAATTAGCTGAAGCGCTTAATATGGATCCGGTTGAGTTGCGCTGGCGCAATATGTTTAAAGAAGGTTCTATTATATCGATGGGAAGTGTTATTCCCAAGGGTGTAAGCATTCGGGAAGTTGTTGAGAAAGTTGCTTTGGCTACAGGGTGGGAGCACACAGAACAAGGTTGGAAACATCCGAATCTCCTCGAAAGTGATGATCCTGATGTCAAGATTGGTATAGGTTTTGCCTGTGGCTATAAGAATGTTGGTTTCTCTTATGGCGCGAAAGAAAACTGTGGCGCGACAATCATCCTTGAAGGTGAAGATGAGATTGAAAAAGCGCATTTATATCATGCTGGCGCTGAAGTTGGTCAAGGCGCGCATACAGTCTTTAAACAGTTTGCTTGCGAGGCTCTTGGATTGCCAGATGAGAAAATTGAAACGCATTATTCCGACACCTATAATACCTTGGGCGCAGGCAGTGTCTCTGCCTCACGAATGACTTTTATGGCAGGAAATTCGATTATTGGCGCAGCCAACCTGGCTTTGGAAAAATGGGCTGAGGGTAACCGTCCGGCATATGGTTCTTTCGTTTATCGTCCTCCTGCTACTACCCCAATGGCTCCTCCGGATGGTTCTTGTTATCCGAATTTTGCTTATGGTTATGTAGCTGAAGTTGCCATTGTCGAGGTAAATACAAGGACGGGCAAGGTCGAAGTGATGGAATTTTATTGCGCTGATGATGTTGGAAAAGCAATTAATCCAGCATTGGTAGAAGGACAAATTCAAGGTGGTGTTTTACAGATGTTGGGTTATGTTTTGATGGAAAATTTTGTCACCAAAGACGGAAAAGCATTATCAACACGTTTTTCGAACTATCTGATACCTACTATAATGGATATTCCAGGCCGTGTTATTCCGCTTGTGCTTGAGTATCCCGACCCAGTTGGGCCGTATGGCGCGCGTGGAATGGGTGAAATGATGTGTTTACCCGTGGCCTCGGCGGTCTGTAATGCGGTTTACGATGCAATAGGAGTACGTTTTAGTGATTTCCCGCTAACCCAAGAGCGTGTGTTGCGCGGTTTAGGAAAGATTTAGGTCTATACTCAATCTAAATATATTAGCTAAAGGTATTTAAACCTCTATATAGCGCTTGATAGGAAAAATTGCCTCCATCAAGTATAATTTCAGCATGGAAAACCAAAAATTTATTAGTGTTCAATTCACACCTGCTGGAAAATACTATCTTTTCTTTACACCTCCTGAATTAACAGTTGACCTTGGTGACTTGGTTGTGGTTAATACATCCCGCGGTCTTAAAGTTGCCAAAGTGGTTCAACTTGATGCCGAACCCATTGAAAATGGACCTCCAGTTGTTATGGTTGATCGACTTGCAAGTGAAAGAGATTTGCAAGCTCATGAAGACAATATAGTTAAATCCAAAGAAGCAGTTTTAACAGTAAATCGCTTTTTAAGAGAAAATGATTACGGTGATATTAAAGCCGTTGAGGCCGATTATACATTGGATAGTACAAAATTGACTATCTATATGAGTTATGAACCTAACGTGGAATTTGATATCCGAAACTTTTTAAAGGATGTTTCTGTTCATTTCCCAAACACACGTCTTGATGTAAGACAGGTGGGTCCGAGGGATGTTGCTAAGATGATTTCAGGTCTTGGGGCTTGTGGTCTTGAAAAAAGATGCTGTGCAAGTTTTTTGAAAGAATTTAGTTCAATTTCTATCAAGTTGGCTAAGGCACAGGACATTTCTTTAACAACAACTGAGATTACTGGGGTTTGTGGAAGATTACGTTGTTGTTTGCGCTATGAACACGAAACGTATGAATCTTTACTAAAGACTTTACCTAAACGCAAGAAGTTAGTAAAAACACCATTA
>CAZTEP010000056.1:2483-7782 GCA_964612325.1 uncultured Anaerolineaceae bacterium | reverse complement strand
GTTACAGTCACGCCAGTTCCCTTTAGTTCCTGGTGCACGGATTGCGAAAACGAGTATACATAAGCTTTTGAGGCAAAATAACCATTCATGTATGGTCCGGGCGTCCAGGCGGCGATAGATGCGACGTTCAAAATTCGCCCAAAACCGCGCTCAGCCATATCCTTCACGAACAGTTGGGTCAGGCGTACCGGAGCGATAAGATTAACCCCAATCAAATCGCGCTCAAGTTGCCAATCCATGTTAATCAAGCGCCCAAAATCGCCAAAACCGGCGTTGTTTACCAAATAATCTATCGCGACACCATGTAAGGAAAACATTTGATGTAAAACCACTAATTTTTCCTCATCGCTTAAATCCAGAGGAACTGTTTTCACCTCTACCTCATAGCGCGCGCGAATACGTTCTGATATTTCCTCTAATTTCGTTTGATTTCGCCCGGTCAACACCACATTAATGCCATCGGCGGCAAAAAGTTCAGCAAAAACCTCGCCCAAACCACCTGTCGCGCCTGTAATTAAAGCTGTTTTCGTCATGTTTTCTCCTCTAAAATATTATTCAAAAAGCGCCAGGGCCTCTTCCAGCGACATATCCGCCCGAATACTGCCAGAAAAATCCTCGCCATTTTCCAGCGCGCGTTTTATCTTTCTCGAAGGCGCTGTGTCACCAATCAGGCTCGCGCCAAGCACTTTCCCCTGGCTAAAGAGCAGGCTGTAATAATTGCCCTCTTTTTCGCCGGCAATCACAAACTCATCCGATTCGCTCGGGGCAATTTTGCCAATGCTATACAGATTGAAACCCATCACCTTTAAAAGCGCGGCCGGACTCCAATCCTCAAACACGCCTTCCTTGCCGGTTGCGGTTAGGCCAGCGATTTTACCCTGTGAATTGGCTGGAATCCATTGCCCATAGACTTTGCCGTTAAATTCACACACATCACCCACTGCCAGAATGTTTTTAACGGAACTGCGCATGGCGCTATCCACCAAAATACCCCGATTCGCGTTCACGCCCGCGCTGAGTGCCAGATCAAGATTGGGTCTCACCCCCGCGCTGATGACCACCAAATCTGCCGGAAGTTCCCTTCCATCCGCCAGGCGCACTTTTTCTACACAGCCATCGCCGAGAATAGCCTCGGTTTGCACGTTCAGCAGAACACGCACCTTTTGCGCTTCAATGCGTTTTTGCAAATGCTGACTGGCGCGTTCGTCCAACTGGCGGGGCAATAACCAGGGTTGCGCCTCCAGCACCACCACTTCACCACCGCTTTCCGCAATCGCGCCGGCGACCTCAAGCCCTAACAAACCGCCACCGATGCAAACCACGCGCGCGGTGTCTTTACTCGCTTCCAAAATCGCGTTAGCATCAGCAATAGTGCGCAATGTTTTGACACCTTCGAGTTCCACGCCTTTGATGGGTGGCACAAAAGGCGACGCGCCATTGGCCAAAATGAGCGTGTCATAGGCTAGTTCACCGCCATCGCGCAGGTAAACGATTTGCGCTTGAGGGTCAACACGCTCAGCAACAGTGTTCAGCAAAAGCCTGATGTTTCTATCGGCATACCAGTCCGTGGGGTGCATGGTGAGACGCTCAGCCTCCATGCTGCCACTTAGGTACATGGTTAGGTTAATGCGGAAATAAGGCAAAATCGCCTCTTCGCAAACCACGGTAATATTGGCTTCAGGCTCATTTTTGGAAATCGTCTCAGCTGTTGCCACCCCCGCGATCCCGCCACCGACGATGACGTAGTTTTTTACTGTTTTTTCTTGTTTGGCTTGCATGACACACCTCATTTGTGGGTTAAGATGAGATAATTTTAGCACACTGCCGGCAGATAGCTCTGCTGCTTACAGGAAATAGAACTAAAATTTTGAGGGTGATTATTACCCCCGCAAATGAAATTATCATCAATAAAAAAACGGCTGGAAGTTAAAAGAAAACCTCGCAAAACTGTGTTGCGAGGAATGCCGAAGGTGGGAATCGAACCCACATACCCGTAGGTACGCGATTTTGAGTCGCGCGCGTCTGCCTATTCCGCCACTTCGGCGATTGAGAAGAGTAGTATACTCTCAAATGGCGTTTATGGTCAAGTGTTTCGCGTTAATTTCTGTAAATAAGTCTAAGCTACATTGTGGCTTGTATACGCTCAATACCACCCATGAAGGGTAACAAAACTTCCGGAACCACAATGCTGCCATCAGCCTGTTGATATTGCTCAAGCACCGCGATCAAGGTACGAGGCAGGCCCAGGCCGGAGCCGTTGAGCGTGTTCACAAATTGTGTGCCACTGCCATCTGCCGCGCGGTATTTAATCGCCGCCCGACGCGCCTGGAATTGCCCCACATTCGACACCGAAGACACCTCTAACCACTCGCCACAGCCCGGCGCCCAAACTTCAACGTCCACCGTTTTGTGCGCGTTAAAGCCCAGATCACCTGTGCACTGTTGCATGGTGCGGTAGGTTAGGCCTAATTGCCGGCAAACTTCCGTGGCATCCATCAGCATCTTTTCAAATTCAATTTCAGCGTTTTCCGGCGTGCAGTATTTATAAAGTTCGACTTTGTCAAACTGGTGCCCACGTTTAATGCCGCGCACGTCGCGTCCGGCGCTCATCTTTTCGCGTCTGAAACAAGCGCTGTAAGCGGTGAAGCTCATGGGTAAATCCGCCTCGTCCATGATGGTATCCATCATCATACCGGTCAAAGGCACCTCTGCGGTTGGCACCCACCAAAAATTTTCCTCGTGGTCGTGATACAAATTGTTCTCAAACTTGGGGAGTTGGCCGGAAGCGAACATCACTTCCCCGCGGACCATCCAGGGCGTGTAAATTTCCTTGTAACCGCGGCGCAGATGCAAATCCAGCATCCAAAAGATAAGCGCGCGCTCCAGCCTTGCCCCGGCACCTTTGAGCACATAAAAACGAGAGCCAGACAGTTTTACGCCAGCTTCAAAGTCGATAATGCCTAACTCGGGGCCCAGGTCCCAGTGCGGTTTAGGCTCAAAATCAAAGACCTTTTTCTCGCCAAACTGTTGCAAAACAACGTTTTCTTTATCGTCCGCGCCATAGGGCACGTTAACATCAGGGATGTTGGGAATACCCGCCACGGTAGCGTAAAGCGCTTCTTCAACCGCTTTGAGCTCTTCATCAAGCTTCGCGATTTGGTCGCCAAGCTCGCGAGTCGCGGCGATTTTTGCTTCGCGGGCTTCCTTGTCTTTCATCTTGCCAATTTCTTTACTGGCAATGTTGCGTTCGGCCTTTTTACCTTCAACGTCAAGGATAATAGCACGTCGCCGTTCGTCCAGCGCGATGACTTCATCAACAACGTCTGTTTCCATGTGTCGTTTTTGCAGCGCTTCGCGCACGATTTCTGGGTTTTCTCTGATTAATTTGATATCAAGCATCTTGTTTTCCTTCTCATTTTCGCATTAAAAATGGTGTGTTATTAAATGGTTTTGTAATCCCTGTCTGTCTGATCTTAGTGATTTGACGCTTACTGCCTGAGTGGCGCGCCCACATTATCTCTGAAACCACCGGTTAGGATTCTGAAAATATCCACAATCCAACCAATAAAAAACAGTCCGAAAGTGAATAAATACAAGAAACCTTTGCCAATTTTGCCAACATAAAACTGATGCGCGCCAAAAAAGCCAAGGAATATGCACAGCAACAAAGCCATCTTTTTATTTTTATCACTGGTAATCACAACATAGTTTTTTGCCATTTTCAGTTCCTTTTATTCGTCTTGCACAGCCAATTTTACCACTCTCAGAGCGCGTTATCGGCATAATCATTAACCTTTCAGTGGCATGGTCGGGGGATCACAAACAATACCTGTTTCCATAATGAAACTGTTGATTTAACGCAATGCCTCCACTTCAAAAGTGTCACCCTCAAGCCTCACTTTAATCACCCAAGCCAACTCATCCTCAGCATGCCAGTGCCCAGGCAAGCGTATCGCCCAATGGCCAAAACCTTCAAGGTCTTTTCCAACGCGCAAAGGTAATGTTTCGCCATCAGGCAACAAACAGGCCTGGGTAGCGATCGTCTTCATGTGATACAGCGAGAGCCATTTCCCTGCCCATTTCTCCGGTTCCAACACGGTGACATAAAGCACACCTGGCTTATGTGTGAAATAAACCCCGTCAAGCTCAAACACATACTCCGGCGCTGTTACCGTGTTATAGAAAGCCTCAGCGTTTCTTTCCAAAAAAGTACCTAAGGTGTCTAAAACCGCGACCGAGGCTTTAGGAACACTCCCATCGCCCCGCGGACCGATATTTAGCAGGATGTTTCCCCCACGGCTAACAACTTTTAGCCACTTTTTGAGCAGCTCCGCCGGACTCGTCCATTGCTCATCTGAGGCTTTATAACCCCAGGATTGGTTCAGGGTAACCGGCACCTCCCAAGCGCCTTCAATGACCACGCGCGGAATGCGATTATCCGCCATGGTCAAATAATCACCCAGTCCATGCCCAATGCGCCCATTTATCAAACAATCCGCCTGAAGTGTCTTAACCAACGTGACCAGTTTTTGGCTCTGTTTGCGGGTCATGCCCATCGGCGTGTCGAACCAAATCATACCAATATCACCATAATGGCTCAATAACTCCCGCACTTGGGGCAAACAAATGGACTCAAAATAGGCGTCAAAAGCCTCCGCCTCATTTTGTTGTTCGCCCTGGTGATAAGCGCGATAGCCACCCGTGTGATGCCAATCCTGCGCCTGCGAATAATAAAGACAGAGCATTATCCCTTCCTGGCGACAGGCTACGGCAAGTTCTGCCACAAAATCACGCTTGCACGGACTGAGCTTTACATTGTTGTAATTCGTAACCTGTGTATCGAAAAGCGCGAATCCATCATGATGCTTGGCTGTAAAACAAAGATACTTCATTCCCCATCGCTTAGCCTTCTTTGCAATATCGCTTGCGTTAAAATGCTTGGGGTCAAACGAACTTGCCAGCCGGGCATAGTCATCAGCTGAGATGTCCAAATCATTTTGGATCCACTCCGCCAGACCTGGTGTTATCTGCCCTTGCCATTCGCCACCTAAAAGCGAATACAAACCAAAATGGACAAACAAGCCATAACGCGCGTCTTTAAAGCCTTGCAAAGCTTCCACTCTTTTCATTCTCACTCCTCATTGAATCATAGCACAGGCAAAGCCATTCTTGTCTCATTTTAATAAAAACCGGAGGTAAAAACGGAATTTGCTTGACATGTCCATCGTCCACAGTTAGAATTCTATTTCCACGCCGAGTTAGCTCAGTTGGTAGAGCATGCGACTGAAAATCGCAGGGT
>CAZTEP010000056.1:0-2325 GCA_964612325.1 uncultured Anaerolineaceae bacterium | reverse complement strand
CATGCGACTGAAAATCGCAGGGTCCACAGTTCAAGTCTGTGACTCGGCATAAAAGAGCCTCCCAAACGAGGCTCTTTTTAATTATCAGCTACCTTAAAACTACTTCGAATAGAAAACTTTCCGAATCTGTGGGTCGCGCGCGATGCCTGCCTCAATAATATCCATCAGATTATCAAACAGCGCATGAACCAGGGGATCGTGAGCAATATTAATCGTCCCATCAGCCAGTGAATCCGCCTTATCGCCCATCCGTTCAATAAGATAAGGCGCAATCAGGTTCGCGATCAGATTCAATATATACGCCGCCATATCTGTATCCACCCAGGTCGCCAAATCATCGTGCAAAACGCCTTGGGTCAAAAGAGCGTGAAAACGGCCGTCCCCACTCACACGTTCGCCAGTTTCCGGATTAATTGAATTAATCACCGGATGGTCCACAAAATCACGTTGCTCTATCTTAGCCAATTTTGGTTCACGCAACATAAACACAACGCTAAGTTGAATCAACCAACGCAAATAGCCAAAAGTGTCCATAATATTGTTTGGACTTTCAAGCGAAGCTACCAAATCCGTTTTGCGTTTATTCACCAACAGCAAAATATGCTGATAGAGATCTTCAATGTTCTCAAAATATTGATAAAAAGAACCCTTGGCGATACCCGCTTTGGCCACAATATTGTTTAGCACCGCGGAACGCAATCCGTTTTCTGCAAACTCATCAATCGCGGCATTTTCTATCCTCGTCCGTCGCGCAGCGCTTAAATTAAAGAAGGTTGTTTTAGGCATTCACAAAATCTCCCATTATGACTAATCAGTCATATCTTACAATAAGCTGATATGCTTGTCAATATTTATAACATTCCCCCTCTCAATCTCGTTGTATTGTGCAAATCCAAAATGAGAACCACGGTAAAAAGCATGGAAATGCGATAAAATAATCAAATGGATTATTTATACGCAAACCGCCGTGATTATTTCAATCGCGACAAAAGCCTCCCCAACTGCGCTTTTTGTGATGCCTTAGCCAAAGCGGACAGTTTCGAAAATCTCATCGTCTTCCGTGGTGAAGACAGCTTCGTCATCCTCAACAAATACCCCTACACCAGCGGTCACATGATGGTGGTGCCATATTTGCACACCTGCCATTTTGAAGAGCTCGATACAAACACCCTTACAGAAATGATGTTGCTCAGCAAACGCTGCGTCACCACCCTTACACAGATCTACCAGGCGCAGGGTTTTAATATTGGTTTCAATATTGGCTCAGCCGGTGGCGCGGGCATCGCCGAACATCTGCACATGCACATTGTTCCCCGCTGGCACCGTGATACAAACTTCATTACCGTCCTGGGGCAAGCCCGCGTATTACCTGAGAGCCTCGAAGAAAGTTACCAGCAAATAAAAAACGCCTGGCAGGGTTTTCCCAACACATAAAGGCATCTTATGATGCACATCAACAGACATTCTGACGCGTAATTTTTTACAAAATTAATATAATCTTTTAATTATGGTAAGATAATTACAACTTTTTTACATAGTTCTAATTTGACATTACTGGGTTCGCAAATTCATCAGCACCTATCTGGTTTTATAAACCAAAATAACAGGGTTATTCAAAACAAAAAAACGAACCCCTTTTAACCAAAATATAACATCTTAATTTATTGTTAGGATAGGAACAGAGATAATGGATGAAGCTCTTGGAAACCAAGAAACACCGTTAAAACAAACAAGGAAGTCCGGAACAAAACAATCCCTGAAAACACTACTGGCTTTGCTGGCATCTTTATGTGTTGCTCTGTATCCAGGCATCTATATTGCAAACAGAAATGTGAAACTTTTGGGATCTGATGATTTGCTCCATGCCTTTGTGGCAATCGTCCTGCATTGGCTTATTGTTTTACTGTTAAATCTGCTTTTGTTTAGAGACATTCGAAAAGCAACTTTAACAACTTCTGTAGTCATCATACCACTTAGCATTTTTAAGCCGGTAATAAGCTATGTCAACAAATTTATTCCAGCTTTTTACTATTGGCATGGCCTAATATTACTAATTACAGTAGTCGGCTTTTTCCTTTACTTCATTTATAAGCATATTAAACCAAAAATAGCATCGAAATTAACGACCATACTCGGTGCTGTCTTTTTTATCTTAATAATAATAAACAGTGGCTCCCTCATAAAAAACACGCTTGATAAAAAAGCATCCCCCATTGAGAGTCATCATCCAGAGAACGAATTTATTGAAAACACGAATTATGAACCTGACAGTTTACCCAACATCTATATTTTTTTATTCGATGAATATGCCGGTTATGAAGGGCT
>CAZTEP010000055.1:0-7790 GCA_964612325.1 uncultured Anaerolineaceae bacterium | reverse complement strand
TTGCTCATCCCCTACAAAAAAGCTTTCACGCGTAAGGTTTATCACTAACTCAAACGACCCCAGTGGACCTGAGGGATAATGCCCGCCCGCAACATCCAGCCTGACTTTCAATATGCGACTATAAACATAGGCCTGAAGAGACTGGCTGAACAAGCGCAAAAAGCAATATCCTACTTGACTGTCATTCGCAGCACGCAAGGCCCACTCAAGTTGCTGCAACAAGGCTCGCGTCTCTACAGCACTGCCGCGCAAGCGTAATCGGATTTCTTCCTCACAACGCGCTGTCTCATCATCACATTTCATGCGGAAGGCATAATCCACCCCAAGCAAGCCCTCAATCGGCGTTTCACCGTCAATGACCAGCCAATCGATTAGCTCCGGCCGTTTTCCACTTCCCAATGAGAGTCGCGCTAAACCTGCCATCTTTGGTTTTCCTCCCATTCCCAACGCGAAAAAGGTAAATCAACAGCCGATTGTAAATAATCCAGGCGCAGACCTTCCAAAAGCCAGTCAAAACGCGCCTCAAGATAAGCTGACAGATTTTGCATCAAGACCGGCTCGCCAGACAGATTACTGTAACTGCTCAAATGGTTTTGCAAAATGAAGCGCATTAATGCTGCCCCCACGCCGGTCATCAAAGCCGGCAAAAAGGCCTCCGGCAAGGTGTTTTTGGTAGCACCATCCAATCCTTCAATCTCAAAATCTTCTTTAAAAGAACTGCGAATCCGCTCTAAAGTCAGTCGTATCGCTTCCTCCACCGCCGTCGGTGGCAAAGCTGCCTGTTGTGGCGATAAGTATTGCTGTTCCAAACGCGCGCGCAGGGTATCAAGCTTACTCATCTTTTTCCTTTTTCTTCCCGTTCTTTGCCCGGATCTTCTTTAGCGCGTCTTCACAAATTGTCGCTTTGAAGCCACGCTTTTCACCGCGCGCGTTAATGACCATCAGGCTCCCATCATCAAACCGTCGCCAGGCCAATGCCCCTTTGCCTGCCAATAATCGCACTAAGCTTTTAAGCTCCTTATCTGTCATTTTTCCTCTTTTCTCAGTTTTAGAGCTGCTAAACATCCAAAAACCGGGACGGCCACCGTGGCGACCGTCCCCAAAGGCTTTATCCCAAACCGCGCAAGCCATCCTCAAGCGCGGTCCCAAGAATATAGCTCACCAAAATCGCCAGGATGCCCGCAATTTCTTCCGACTCGAGCGGAAAATCCGGCAACCAGGTTTTTACCACCATAAAAATCACGCCGACCATAGTCGCCCAAAACTTGCGTGAACTCAACAGCTGCTTCCATTTTTCGGTCATTTTTATCCTCATTCAATTCTGTTTCATTCTTCAGCTCAGCCTAAACCACGTTACACTTGTAAACAGGTCTAAAATCGTTCACCCATACCGCCAGGTAATGACGTACTTTAAGACGGTGTTCATCATTGCTGAAAACAGCCGGCGAAAGCTCATCACCCGCTACAAAAATCTCAGGTGCCAGGCCAAAACGCTCGCCCACAAAAATACTCGGCGCGACTCTTGGGTCACAAATTGCCGCCCAGTCGTTCGCGTCGGTCCATTCCGGCACCACCACCGGAACCGCGCTGCCCTTGAGCACGTTGTCGTACATATAATCTGCTTCCCTCACAAACGAACCACTGCAAATTTCGAGCGCGGTTTTTTGCATTGCCCGTGGCACCAACAAAAACTTGGGATTCACCGCCATCTGCGGACCAACCCCATAAAATGATTCAGCGTTTTTCACCAGCATAGGCTGTTGATACACACGACTGCTCACCAAATCCCAGTTTGTCGCATTCAACGGAATCGTTCCCAGGTTACTGTGACCGCCTTCATTATGAGGCACAAGGTTAAACAGCGTCTTGCCATCCGCCATGATTGGTTCCAAACCGTTGCCCATTGTAAAAATCTCCGCGACAAGCTTTGAAATCTTACGCAATCCAGCCGCGGCCAATTCACGCGCGTAGGCGCGCAGTTTTCGGGTTTCATCGCGGTCAATCAATTCCAAAGTGAGAGGAATATAGCCACCGTACTTGCTAAAACTAACGGTTTCCGGCGAGTCGCCCACCATCAATTCCTGATACGCCCCACCCTCATTGATTTTTGGCAAATCCCCCACCGTGCCAATCAAGGTGCCGGTAATATCATGCAGGCTGTTAAAATGCTCTTGAACAGTAATTTGTTTCCACCAGTCATAACCTGCCCGGCCAAGTTCTTCCCATGTGTTTGTCACTAATTTATTAAGACTGTTTTTTACAAGACCACTAAAATCAGCAGTAGTGGCCAATTGCGCTCGCGCCGGGTAATAGCCACCATGTAAGTCGTGGTCACCGGTCAAACTTAAATAAAGCTCGCGAATACCACTCAAGCGTGGCACACGCGCGTTTTTTAACGCTAACTCACGTGGCGCGCCAAACAGATCATCCGTCGCGGCTTGCAAACGCTCCGCCGGTTCCAGCATGCCCTCCACACGACCGTGGCTTTGCACCGCGCGTCCGGCATCAAGCTCACTTAGCAGGCTTTGGCTTTCTGCAATCGCGGATTGCAACTCAGCTGGCGCGAAGTTACGCCCTTGAAATTGTTTTCTTATTTGGTTTTGCATACTTAAAGGCAATTGCGTATTAGCCAATGAACTCTCCAACAGAAAAGCGCTCATTTCCTGTCGCATTTTACGAATTTCAGAAAGCTGTACTTGCAGGTCAAGCACACTCTCGCTCACAAAAGCGTCCTCAGCGCGCTCATCATTTTTGTTTTGATCTAAATCCTGATCCATTATTGTTCCTCCGTTTGTGATGGGTTTAATCCCTAATTGATTGAGAGCGCGCAAGAAAACACCACCTCGCGCGGGGTTATAAACCAAATCCACCGAAAAGATACGCAAGATTTTCTCGACTTTGGCCTTCTTTCCCTTAAAAAGCACATCCGCTGAAAACCCAACTTTTACCGCGGGTTCATCCTTTATTTCAAGCACCTGTCGCCCGATTTCTGTCAGCACATGCGCGGATGGGCCAAAAGCCTGCAACTCAGCGCGCACCCCCTCAGCTTTCTCGTCCCAGGTGACTTTGCGTAAAACCCCAGCGATATCGCGCACCGAACGAGCTGCCAAATCATGGTCAACAAAGCAATTCACGCCATCCCACAAACTGAGCGACTCGCGCAAAACCTCAGCAGGAAACTCCCATCCATTGGCAGTTCCAGCGGTTATCGCCAAAATCTCGAAGCTGTTTGCTCCGTTTGGCTTGACTTCTAATGCCAGGCGTTGCCTGTACTGTGTCATAAGACTCCTTTCAAATCTCCAATCAAAAATCCCGCGTTCGCCCCACACGTCAGGCGGTATCTTTTGCTGATTAACTTCCTTTTATTTCGGGTAACTTTTCCCCGATGAAACGATAGACCAGGCGCAAAGCTTCTGCCTCGTCAATCATGCCTTTGTCAAGCATATTCAGAGCCATCTCCGCCATGTGATGGCCAGCATTGGCCAGTTCCACATTATCACGCGCGTAAATATCGCCACCACGCACAAACAGGCGCGTCTCCACATTAACGCTTCGGTCAAAAACAGCGCGACGCTGCAAAACGACCCGTAAAAGATCTTCTAATATCCAGCACATCACACGCTGACGCTCTTCAAACCGCCGATAGGTGGGATGTCCGGCCGATTCGGCGGTTGTTTTGGTTGAAGACTCCGGCTCAGCTAAAAAGTGCAAAGGCAATCCCACCCCAGCCGCGATCATTTTCTTAATCGCCAGGCCATCAGTTGAAGCGTCCAGTGCTTCCAATTTGGGCGATAGCACCGACCATTCCTCGCTTTCATCACATACCAAAATCGAACCCGCGTTAGGCGGATTGGCCGCCAGCTGTAACTGGCGCATACGACGGCTGTTTTCGCTGACAAATTTCGCTTTGACCACGTAAACGAAAGCGTTTCTAAAATGGTTTAACCTCACCCGGTCCTCAAGCCAGGCCGAATATCGCCCCAACCATTTCAAAACCGGCGCTAAATCGGACTCACCCCATCGCGCGCCGGCAGGTCGGTTGACCGCGTAATGTAAGATGCAAACCTGACTTTGCATGGTGGCCAACTGGTTGGCGCGCCAGGCTGGCACCAATTTCGGCTCTTCGCCGGCCTCCCCACGCAAGGTGTAACTTAGTTCCTGTTCAATATCATTTTCACGCGTATGTATGTCTAAAACATCCCCACTTGGCACCACGCGCACAAAACTCATCCCGCGTGAATCATTAGAAAGCATCAAAAACAAATTCCCCGTAATCGTAAGCTCATCAGAAAAAGCGGCCAGTTTCATATCCATTTGATTGAGGGGATGCTGCCAGAACTGCCGCAAAAAAGCCTCACTTTCAGCATCATCAGCACCAAAACTCATCCCACCGCCAATCACATATTGTGTGGTCAATTCCACAATTCGCCTTGCCAGGGGATTGAATCGCCAGACCTGCAAACAATCTTCCATAACGCTCTGACGGTCATAAGCACCCCGGTCAAAAACCGATTGGTTAAAAGCGCGCGACCCTAAGAAAAAGGTTTGCTCTGTCTCTTCAATTGACAGCCCCAGGCGCGGCTCTTCCTCCACCGCGCTGTCATCAGAAACACGCGCTAACTCCGGTGTCAAAAGCTCGCTTACCGGCTCAAACCCCAATCGTTGCCGAATCCTATCCAACCAACGGGCCATTTACAGCACCTCCACCGGTAAGGCTACCGGTTTTTGACCCAGCGCTTCGATTCTTTCGCAAGGCAAGCCGTCCACCGGGCAAAGCGTTGGTTCAAGGCTGACTTCCCGCCCAAAATACGCCCAGAGTTCAGCCTGACTGCCATTCCAGCGGTCATAATCCATATAGGTACCAACACCCCCAATTGCCGGTCCGCGTTCAGTAGTCTGATGAATCAGCCAGCGCTCAACCCCCTTTGGCATACGAGGCGGACAGGGATACTCAGGTGTATAATCCGGCCAGGGCCGACGGTGATAATACTGCGCCAACCACCAATCCACTTCCGGTAAATCCTTAACATACACATGCTCATCAATCCACAACGCGCGCGAATAGATGATGGGATATCTGCCGGTCTCCGATTTCAATATCTCCAAACAGGCTAAAAGCGTGTTGCTAATCATTCGACGCGTTTGCTGATGATCAAGCTCAACATCCAGAACCAAACGAATCGTGTCAAGGTCAATGCCTTCCAAAATATGCAGAAAATGGTTCATTTGTTTCAGGGCCGGCTCTCCCGGGTAAAGCACATGGTAAGGCAAAACACAAGCACCGATGCGCGTGCTTTCTTCATAAAAGCGACGGAATGAGGGGTCGCGATAGCCCCAGCTAATCCCCGCGCGCATCGCCACAAAATCAACTTTTGGCGAATGCCTGGCTATCAAATTGAAATCCGGCCAATGGCGCAGGTCAGCACTCACGCTGTAACGTGAGAGGTCAATACCAAAAGCGTAATTTTGATTACGCACAAAATATGTCATTAGAAACCTCCATCGATAACTAAAAGGGGATCCAAAGCCTGGATAAGCAAGGGGTCAAAACTGAGATGCCAGTCCTGCTCATCTAAAATCGCAACCATAGCCGCGGAAATGACCAGATCATCATGTATCAATACGCCTTCCGCGTCACGGGTTCCTTCAGGCACACTCCAGCGGATTAATCTTTCAGGCCCCACACTGACCTCATAACTCACCGCGGATAACTGTTTATAAAACAAACTTTGCAAGCGGTCCTGTTCGTTTAACATCGCGAAAGCCAACGGATTTAGAACCCCATCATCGCGCTCAGCTTTATAACTCGCTTTAAAATCCTGAAAACGTCCCGTGTCAATGACCGAAAGAAATCCCCAGGCTAACTTTGACTTCAATTGCCGGTTAAAACTCAAAGGGATAACACGCTCACCCAACTTATCGCGCAAAAAAGAACTCACCCCAGCACCCACACCAGTCGCGTCCACCACCACACGTTCAGCGTGCCAGTGCTCGGCTAATTGCAAAATGCGCGCGTAAAGATGACTGTGCTTTTCGCCAAGCCAATGGTAACGCCACACCACCTTATAACGTGGTTTACCCAAAAGGTTGTCGTCCAACATGCTTAAGTCAAGTTCCACAACCGTAATCGCGCTGGCATCACGGTTAGCGTTTTTTAGCTCACTGTTCCCGGTCAAGGTAGCTGAACGCGCGGCTTCATCTTCACCAGCCAAATCGATTAAAAGCGCGTAGCGTTTGTTTGGCTCGGGAATTTCTGTTGCCGGATGATTGCCATACATCAACCCCAAACGCGAGGCCGGAAACAAACCACCCGCGAAATCAATCTCTTCGCTAAAAAACTGACTGCGCACCATCGGGTGACTGCGTCCCAATCGGCGCACTTGCTCATCCACAAAAGCGCCATAAGCCGGCACCTCCTGACGCACCTCATCCGCGCTCAGTTTAAAAACACGCCTAATGCCATCACGCGCCTGCGCTTCCAAAGCCTGGCGCGTCTCGCGCGCTAACAGCGTTTGACCACTCCAGGCAGTTCCCCAAAAGACCCGGGTAGCGTTGGTCGAAGCCGCCATCGGCGCGATTTGCTTATCGTATTTTGCGATTTCTATATCCTGTGCCTCATCCAGCATTAAAAGCGTTGAAGCTGTCGCGCCAACAATATTTGAACCCGGCGCGGCTGATAAAAAGGTGAGATGCGCGTTGCCCAAGCGGTAATGGTTTCCCTGACTTTTCCGCCAATGGCCTTTGCAAAAACTGTTCGCGTCCAAAGCTGATTCCAAGCGTCGCATGGCGTTTTGACACTGTGGCGCGTAAGTCGGCGAAAATTTAATCATGTCCGCGCCTCTTTGCGCGAAAAGTGCCATCAAATAAACCTCAATTTGCGCCTGCAAATGATTTTTGCCACTCTGGCGCGGAAACATGACCACAATGGAATGGCCTCGCTGATGCAAAACCGAGTCAATAACCGCCTCGGCCACCTCAAGCTGATATGACCTTAGTCGCGTTTTGCCAATCCATTTTGAGAACAACTCAATTTGCCGAAGCTGTTTAAAGAAAAGCGCTTCTTCTTCATCTTGAATGTCCATTCCCAAATGAGCGAATTGTTCTTTTTGCAGGCGTTGCCGCCGCCCATCTGCCAGGGCGAAACCCATCAGCGTAAGTGGCCCAGGTGTTCGCGCGCTAATCATGGTTGACCTCCTTCTTTGTTTTCCTTTTTGCTTTGCTCTTTTCAGGCTGGTTTTCCTGCAAAAAAGAGCTCAGACTTTCTTCAATTTGTTTGCGTAAAGCATCATCCTCAGACCCGTTTAATAGCATATTCACACGCAAGACACTGGCCAGACGCGAACAGGTCAACCCCAAAAGGTCAAGCGATTTGGCTAAATTATCGGGATAATCATTTTCGCCAGCCATGCTGGCTGCCTGCGCGAAGTTTTTTATCATCTTGCGCAACAACACAATTTCTTCATCCATGCTAAAACGCGCGCTTTCGCTAAGCTGCACACGTTCCGCTTTACTCAATCCTTCAAAATCACCATTAGCAAGTACAGGCGAACAACATGCCTGAGCCTGAGCGATGCTTTCTTTTAAAAAGCTGCCAAATTCTGCCATCACAGCCAGGGTGTTTGCTCCTGCCATTGCCTGGCAGGAGCCCCCGGAGCAATGCGTCTGTGGCAAAAGAGTGGGGTTAGTGTGTTCCATGTTACGCTGCCTCCTTTATAGAAATTATGTTCTATATGGCAATAGTGTAGCAAATCCAAACGCAAAAAGATAGTGTCAAAAGCGGAAATTTACCC